>NZ_WBYS01000010.1:0-68625 GCF_013283295.1 Marinobacterium sp. xm-m-312
TCGCTGGCAAAGAGGTCGTTTTTGATTGCGCTACGCTTCTTCATGGTACTGATCTATCGGGTGTTAGTGGTTGCTTGATGCTATCACAGGGCTACCGGTGCTGTGAGGGAGGTTTTTCGAGGTGCCCTTTGATCTCCACTGCTTGCTCCTGGGTCAACATCTCGGCGGCTCAAAACCGCCATTATCGCCCAGGGGGTCAATTTTGCCTCGGCGTCAGGGGGTCAGTATTACATCGGCGTTAACACCCATCATGGAGGGGTTGAAATTGAGCTGTTTTGTGAGCAATCCACCGCTCTGATTCCACGGGTTGAGAACGGTGACCTAGATCTCGCACTTGTGTCTCGGGAACATCCCCGACACGGCACGCTATTGTTCTATGAACCGATGGTGTGGGTCGGCTCATCTGAGTTTCGGATATGGAGGCGAGATCCGCTTCCCATAGCGGTTTACGAAAGCACAAGCCTAGCCAAACGCAGTGCTATCAACTCATTGTCTTTGCAGGGACGGCGTTATCGAGTTGTGTACAATAGTTCAAGCCTTGCTGGACAAATTGCTGCTGTTGAAAGTGGCCTCGCGATTGCTGTACTGACGCGTTGTAGTGCCCCTCCTCATTTGGAGGTTCTGGGAAGTGAGCATGGTTTAGGGCCATTGGAGCCTATGGAGGTATCTGTATACCGAAGCCTGGCGTCGCACGGAAATGCAGCCGTCGATCAGCTCCATAATTTATTGGTCAAAACGCTCAGAAGTTCGCTTTAAGAAGGCCTTCTCCCAATGTGGAGAGGAGGTACGGTGTTTGTTTTCGCTGTAACGCGCATGGCACACTTAATGTCCGCTTCGGGACGTTAGGGAACGTATGAACAAGTCCCTTCAGTGCCATTAAAACTGCATTTTCTCTGTGCTGGGGCGCATAAAATGCGCACAACCGCCCCTTCTTAACCGACTGCAACCGCCTTTTCAGGCAGTACAGACGGATTAACCCTGTGCTCTCAACATCTGGTCCACCCGCACAACATTGGCCAGCGCGAACAGCATGGCCCAGCTTGCTGTCGTTTTTCTTCAGGCCACGGTAACGGGCTTTTACGAAGCCGAACTGGCATTTGATGATCCGAAACGGATGCTCAACTTTCGCACGGATGCTGGCTTTCAGATACTCGGTGCGGATTCTGACCTTATTGATCCGAGGGTGTTTTTTCAGGGTCTTCAGCTTCCCTGGCTGTTCAGCGATGTACCAGTCCGCACTGACATCTTTCAGCTCGTCTCGCTTTTCGGCGCCCCGGTAACCCGCATCAGCAAAGATGAATGCTTCTTCACCGTGCAGTAGCTGGCCAGCCTGATTGAGATCGTGTTCGTTTGCGGCAGTTGTGCTGAAACTGTGTGTGATGCCGGTGCGGGCATCCACGCCTATATGAGCTTTCAAGCCAAAGTGCCACTGATTGCCTTTTTTGGTTTGATGCATCTCCGGATCACGCTCGCCCGTTTTGTTCTTGGTGGAGCTGGGGGCTTCGATGATAGTGGCATCAACCAGTGAGCCCTCTTTCAGAAGGACACCGGCCTCAGAGAGCCATTGGTTCACCTCTTGAAAAATCTGTCGGGTCAGACCGTGGCGTTCGAGTAAGTGCCGGAACTTCAGAATGGTGGTGTGATCGGGGATGGCTTTATCCAGTGACAAGCCTGCAAACAGCCGCATTGAGGCAATCTCGTACAGCGCATCTTCCATTGCTGGATCACTGAGGTTATACCACTGCTGCATGCAGTGAATGCGCAACATGGTGGACAAGGGGTAAGGCCGACGGCCGTTTCCAGCCTTGGGATAGTGGGGCTCGATAACGGCTTCGAGACGCGCCCATGGAAACAGCTTGTCCATTCGGCCAAGGAACTTCTCCTTGCGGGTCTGACGGCGCTTGTTGCTGAACTCGCTGTCCGCGAATGTAAGTTGCTGATCCATCTTATGCGTCCTCGATCATGTGCAGTCAGCATTATCCCATGTGGCGGACTTGATCACACCTTCCTTAGCCCGCTTGATTCACCGCACGCATAATGTCTGCTCTGGGCCAACTTCAGCATCACTGACAGGTTGGCCTGGCTAGCGCACATAACGGACCTTAGCGGGTGACTACAACTGCCGGTATACAGCCGCCGTCACGATGCCTGCCGCAATGGCGGGCAACGGTTTTTTCAGTATAAACATGAGGAATGCGGTAATGAGTAGGGCGAGTTTGGCTCCAGCATCTCCAGTTACTGCCATTGGCGCTATAATAGCCACCAGCACCGAACCAGACATTGCTTGGATAAACTGCTTAACGCGGCACCCGATTGGTACAAACGAGATTATGTAGACGCCACCCAGCGGGTCACCAATGTTACCAACGCCATCACCAGAACAATAATGATTAGGCCGATACCGGAGGCTTCAATATTCATCGCCTTGCTTCCCCGCCCCCAAAATTGTACCCGCAACACCGCCCGCTAGGGAAATGCCATAGGAGGGGGATTCCATCCCATTCCCCTAGCTCCCTGACATAAGTCTGATGCTCTTTGCACATTACAGATGAATGCACTTCGCCCACCTGAAAGATAGCAGCCTGCCCAAATCAGCTTGGCTGCGTACAGAAGATGGCAGTTGCCTATGGCTGCATGAAATGCTCTTCCTGCAGAGCCATGTCGTCTTTGAGGATACGCTGGATCTCCAGTACCGCAGCCGCGTTCTGTTGCACGCTGTGTCCCGAAATTATGACTTTCTCAGATTCTGCACCGGGAAGGTGGGCGCTGCGGTATGGTACCAGGCCGTCATCGGAATCCTCAAGCGGCACGTCGGCATTGGTCTGCGCCAGGATCGAGTGATAGCGCACCTGAGCCGAGATGGGAAAGTCCGCCGCCGCGCGCACAAAAGGATCGTTCTCGTCGAGGTTGTCGACGCTATTGGGGATATGCCCCAGGCTTTCGTGGCTGCTGGCCGCCGCATTGGGTGCTAGTGTGTGGGCGAGTTCTTCGAGCACCGTAACGGGGAAGCGAATGAATCCCGCCATCCAGCGCCCCAGGCGTCCACCTGCGACCGACGTGCCCCGGTGCGGTGCTGCGATGAAGATGGCGCGGCTGACATGCGGGAAGGGCTCGAAACGCAACATCGGATCTATGCGTTTGATCTGCTGCGGCGTCAGCCGACTGCGATCCGCAGCCAGCTGCACCAGCGACTGGTCGGTTGACGACACCATCAACCGCGCGATGACCCCGCCCATGCTATGCCCCACCAGTACAAGGTCGGACGATGCCGGCGCCTGGCCGGAAGGATCGAAATGCGCCAGCGTATCCCCGAGCGCTCTGCGAATCATCGCGTGGTTCAATGCGATCGGCAGATTGGTCGGGTAGTAGACCTGCCAGATTTGGTAATGCTGGCGCAGGGTCTCATCGCCCAGGATTTCGTTGGCGAGCTCCACCCAGGCTTCCGGGCTGCTGGCTAGTCCGTGCAGCATGACGATGATACGTCTGTTCGGATCGTAGGGTTGCATTAGGTAGACGTGCGGGCGGTCGATGCCGCCCTCGCGCCCAAGCAGGCTGCGCAGAGACTGGCGGTTGAAGTTGGCACGGGCCAGCCACAAGCCGTAGCCGGCCGTAAAATTGGCTGCCAGCGGCACACGTTGGCCGTGCAGCATGATAGCCGATTCCTCATAGGGATCATGCACCGTCAAACGGGCGGTACGGGTATGCAGCACGCTGTCCAGATCGTCTCCATCAGGGTGCAGAAGAACCGTCATGGGCGGCGCGGACATCTCGCTCCAGGGTAGTGGCTGCTGATCGTGTTTAGCTGATGAGCTACCCTCGCTGGTAGGGGCAGACGTCAAGGGGGCATCCGGCATGACGGCCACCAGCTCGGCTCCGAATCCGTCGCGTCGGTAGAGACTGCGCATTCCGCGGAAAGACAGGGATGAGGCTGGTAAGAGTTCGGCTGGCACCGCCGTACTGCCCGGCAAGCGCTCACCGCGCATATCCAGTTGCAGCTCCCAGCCTGCAATGTTCCGGTGGGGCTGCGCTGGCAACTGCGTAGGCGTTTGTTGCTCAACTTCAAATATCGCGGTGGCGGCACGTTCGACAGCATAGTTATACCAGTCGCGTACTTGTGTCTGGCGATCCTCGAAGGCTCGCTCTCCTGGAGTATGGTCGCCGAGAAAGAGGTAGGCGTAGGCATAACGGATGGTTTCAAACCAGGCGGCTTGCTGCTCGGATCCGGGCTTCATAGCTTGTGCCTGCGCCAGCCACAGTTCGGACAGCGCAGCCAGACGTCGATCTGTGGCCACTCCCGTCACCGCGGCCAGGGCCTCGACGCAATCCGCTGAGATCGGTTTTGCGCAAGCCTGCGCATCCAATGCCGCCACCCTGATGGTCTGGGTCGTCGCATCGCTGAGTTTGCCGCGTGTCAGGATATCGCCGCGCTTGAGTTCGATGGCCTCGCCCGCATCCAGTGTATGAACCTCAACCACTGGGCCGAACTCACGCAGGATCGAGCAGCCCCCCAGCAACAGCGGGGCAATGACGAGCCACACTGCCATGCGGCAAGACTGCTGGAACCTCATGGAGATACCTCGTCGGCCGGCACGCCGGGCACACCTTGTCGAATCGACATCGAGAAGTCGTCTCCTGATGCGTCAGAGGCCAGTGCGCGTTCGTTGATGTGCCCCAGTGCCTGCAGTTCTGCGTAGCGATGGCCGGGCGTCAATCCGTGCAGGTCATGGATGTATTCCGCAAAGTGTCCGGACAGCAGCAGGCGATAGTCCGCCGGCAACGCTGGCGCAATGAGCCGAGCCAGCTCGAATACGATGGTCGTGCAGTTACTGGTCAAGGTGTTGTAAAAGCGCGGTGTGCGCCGCAGTTCATTGGCCGCGTGCAGATACTCCAGAAACAACGCGCGGACATTCGCCTGACTCATCTGCAACCGATAGAGATAAACGGCCTCGCCTCGCGCATTGCTGCGCGTACGCACAATGTCGCGCTCATCGGCGGCTACCAGGATCTGCTCGAACTGACGGAAGAATCCGCCGATCGCCGAGAAGGACTCGTGGCGCTCCTTGCGTATTTCCAGTGAGAACACCACCCGCTCGCCACCGTCGAAGCCGAACGACACCAGTGTGTGCGCAATGTGCGGCCCCATCCAGTAGGAAAGTACCAGATCGGCGCTACGCAGGCGGGTAAGGTCGTAGGTACGGTTCTCCCAACGCGGCGTGTAATCGGTTTCACTGCGCCATTCGAAGTTGCGTACATTTTTCAGTTGAACATGATCGCCGTCGATCCTGGCCTCCAGCAACTGGGCGACATCGTCAGCCCATAGGCGGTGGTGCGAGGGCTGCAGGGTGCTCCACCACGCCGCCAGAATAGCGACGGCGCTTACGAATACCACTGCCGTGAAATTACATGACTTGCGGCTGAGCAGACCTGTCAGCGCCGCCACCATCGACAGTCCCGCGGCCGCCCACAGCGCGAGGGTGAACCAGCGAACAGCCGGCTGCGGCACCTGATGCCATAGAGCCAGTGCACCCCATGCAGTCAGCAGTAGCACCGCAACCCCGGTCACCAGTCGCACAGGGAGGTGTCTGGCTTTTTGCCTTACCTTGCTCATCAAGGCTGCAAGAGCTCAAGCAGCAGCTGCCGATGCGCATCTCGTACCTGCACGAGCTCTATGGAAGGGTTTCCCCTGGATAGCATTGACGAGTTCAGCCATAGCAGTGCGGGAGCGAGCGCCAGCGGGAAAAAGTGCTCAGTCAGGACACTCGGACGAACAACCCCCCGGTCTATGTTGCCTTGGATGATGAGCTGTGCTCGCCTGCGCAGTTCGCGCGCTACCTCATCATGCCAACGTTTCACCAGTTCCGGTGCTCTGGCGCTTTCGGTCAGAAGTAATCGGTAGATCGATACCGTAGCGGGGGATTCAAACGTCGCGTAAAGGCGATCAAGATAGGCGTCTACCAGCTCTGGCAGCGTCAGTTCTTCATCCGGAAGCCAGCCCTGAAAATCGCGAAACTGCTGGGTTGCACGTTCGAGCAAGGCGTGAAAAATCTCTTCCTTGCTTTTGAAGTGGGCGTAGATGCCTGCCTTGGATAAGCCCGCACATTCCGCCAGGCGCTCCATCGACACGGCGTTGTATGTCCGATCCGCAAACTCGATCAACGCCGCATCCAATATTTCCTCTCTCCTGGCCACAGAAGACAGATAGCGGCGCTTGCCTGGTACGTCGTCTTTTTTGGTTGGCATACAAAGGTCCCTGTTCAAAAATTGACTGGATTGTCCCATGGACTGGTCACCGGTTCCACCATGGGCGCATGGTCAGCCCAGGCTGAGCACTTCCAACTGGCGGGTGTGCAGTGCCTAGTGAACGGCTAGTTGCGTTTTCGGGATTGTAACGTATAATCACAAGCAACCGTCCAGTCGTTTTCTTTATAGTGTGCGATAACGCGCACTATTCGCAGGGACGCATACGAACCCGGAACGCCGGAAAATGAAGAAGGAGAGCCCCATCGACCGGTTGCTAGAGGCGAGAGTGCAGACATTAATAGGGAGGTGGCGTGAACAGCCATCAAAGTCGCGCTCGATTGCAGCGTTCGTTGGTGACCGACATGCCTGCGCGTCGCTGTACGTGGGCGGCTACTCCTCTACAACCAGGCCCTATTCAGCCCGAACCCCGTACGGAACGTGATCATGCCTCCAGCTTTTCCTTTATTGTCTGAGTTCAAATTGCGCACTGCCTCGCTGGCACTGAGCGCCGTCGTACTGACCGGCTGCATGTCGCTCGCTCCCGCTCCTGATACTCCGCCCCCGCCGGTGCCAGCGGTTTGGTCTGGTCATCCTGAATCGAGCACCGAGGGTGCCCACGCGGGAGAACTTGCCTGGCAGGCCTACTTCACGGACCCTTTGCTGCAACGCCTCATCGAGACCGCGCTGGAGAACAACCGCGATCTGCGCCTGGCCGCGCTGCGTGTCGAGGAAGCCAGCGCCGCATTCCGCATTCAGCGCTCGGATCGATTTCCTGCCGTGGGCGTGGGTGCCCAGGGTGGACGCGCCCGCGTCCCTGGCGATCTGAACATGTCGGGCCGGTCGCAGGTGGGCGGCGAATATCGGGCCGAGGTGGGTTTGAGCACCTGGGAGCTGGATCTGTGGGGCCGGGTCCGCAACCTCGAGGACGCCGCCCTGCAAACCTGGCTGGCAACCGACGCTGCGCGCCAGGCCGTCCACCTGGCGCTGATCGCCCAGGTGGCGGACGGTTACCTGGGCTTGCGCGAGATTGACGAGCGTGTGGCTATCGCCCGTCAAACCGTCGCGACTCGCGAGAATTCCTACCGCATTTTCCGGCGCCGCGTTGAAGTCGGCTCGACCTCGAAGCTGGATCTCACCCAAGTCCAGACCCTGCTGAACCAGGCTCAGGCGCTGCTGACCCAGCTTGAGCAAGCGCGCGCCACGCAACTGCACGCGCTGGCGCTGCTGGTGGGCGCTGATCCTGGCCCGCTGCCCGCCAAAGCACCCTTCGATGAAACAACGGTGCTGGCCGACCTGCGGGCCGGTCTGCCTTCGGAGCTGCTGGTCAGCCGCCCGGACATCATTTCCGCGGAACACCAATTGCGCGCTGGCGATGCCAACATCGGGGCCGCCCGCGCGGCGTTCTTGCCGCGCATTGCGCTGACCGGCAGCTTCGGCACGGCCAGTTCCGATCTGGACGGCCTGTTCGATTCCGGCAGCCGCGCCTGGACCTTCATGCCCACCCTGTCGCTGCCCATCTTCGATGGCGGGCGGCGGCGCGCCAACCTGGAACTGAGCGAAGTGCGCCGCGACATCGCCGTTGCCGGCTACGAGAAGACCATTCAAACGGCCTTTCGCGAGGTGGCCGATGCACTGAGCGCCAAGTACTGGCTGGCTGAGAAATTGACGATCCAGCGGGCCAATCTGGAAGCGCAAAGCGAACGCGCGCGGCTGGCCCAGTTGCGCTACGACAACGGCTCGGCCGCTTTCCTGGAGGTGCTGGACGCCCAACGCGATCTGCTGGATGCCGGACAACAGCTGGTACAGGCGCGCCGTGCGCTGCTGTCCAGCCAGGTGGCGCTGTATGCCGCACTCGGCGGCGGAACCCTCGCCGCAACCGGTCAGGCGCAGGGTGCGACCTCGGCGCCCACTTCCACCCCATCAACCCGTTAAGGCACGCGAAACCTATGACTGCTTCATTCTCTCTCAAGAAAAAACTTCTGATTGTTGCCGCTGCAGCGGTTGTTATCGCGCTGGCCTGGTGGGGCTGGACAGAGCTTGCCGACAGTGGGCCCGGCGAAGGCTTCGTTAACGGCAATGGCCGCATCGAAGCCACCGAGATCGACATCGCCACCAAGCTTCCCGGACGTATCGAAGACATCCTCGTACGTGAAGGCGACTTCGTCGTGGCGGGCCAGCCACTGGCCAGGATGCAACTGGAAACGCTTGAGGCGCAGCGCGACGAAGCCTTCGCCATGCGTGAACAGGCCGAGCACGCGGTGACCGCAGCACAGGCCCAGGTGGCGCTGCGTGAAGCCGACGTGGTTGCGGCGCAGGCACTCGTCGGTCAGCGCGAGTCGGAGCTCGACGCCGCACAGCGGCGTCTGGCACGTTCGGAGACACTGTCCCGAGAGGGTGCCGCCTCGATACAGGAGCTGGACGATGACCGGGCGCGCGTGCGGGGCGCACAGGCGACGCTCGCGGCCAGCAAAGCACAGACCGCCGCTGCCCGCGCCGCGGTCGAGGCCGCCAAAGCGCACCTTGTCGGCGCGAGATCCAGCGTATCCGCTGCCACGGCCAGCATCAATCGCATCGAAGCGGACATCCGCGACAGCGAACTGCGCGCGCCGCGCGACGGAAGAGTTCAGATTCGTGTGGCGCAACCCGGTGAGGTGCTTGGAGCCGGCGGACGTGTCCTGAACCTGATCGACCTGTCGGACGTGTACATCACCTTCTTCCTGCCCGAAACCGTGGCCGGCCGCGTAGCGCTTGGCACCGAGGTACGCATCATTCTGGATGCCGCGCCGGATTTTGTTATTCCAGCCACTGTTTCCTTCGTCGCCAGTGTGGCGCAATTTACCCCTAAGACGGTTGAAACCGCGAGCGAGCGGCAGAAACTGATGTTCCGAGTGCGCGGGCAGATTTCCCAGGATCTGCTGCGTGAACACCTGGATCAGGTCAAGACCGGGCTGCCCGGCGTGGCCTGGGTCAAGCTCGACGCCAATGCCGAGTGGCCCGAGAACTTGTCCCTTCGCGTGCCGGAGTAAGTATGAGCCACAGTGCGCAACCCATGACCGTTGCAAGCGTCAGACAGGTGCGCTTGCGTTACGGCGACGTCATCGCCCTGGATGGCATCGATCTGGACATTCCCGCCGGACGGATGGTCGGCCTGATCGGCCCCGACGGCGTGGGCAAATCCAGTCTGCTCTCATTGCTGGCGGGTGTGCGCATCATCCAGGAGGGCACGGTCGAGGTGCTGGGTGGCGATATGGCCAGCAAAGCCCATCGCAAGCAGGTTTGCCCGCGCATCGCCTACATGCCGCAGGGACTGGGCAAGAACCTGTACCCGACGCTCTCGGTCGAGGAGAATCTGCAGTTCTTCGCGCGCCTGTTCGGTCATGGCTCTGCGGAACGCCGCCAGCGTATCGATGAGCTCACTCAGGCCACTGGCCTGTTCAAATTCCTTGAGCGCCCGGCAGGCAAGCTCTCCGGGGGCATGAAGCAGAAACTCGGCCTGTGCTGCGCACTGATTCACGACCCGGATTTTCTGATTCTCGATGAGCCGACGACCGGCGTGGATCCGCTGGCGCGCGCACAGTTCTGGGACCTGATCGAGCGCATCCGCGCCGATCGCCCCGGCATGAGCGTGATCGTGGCTACCGCCTACATGGATGAGGCACAGCGCTTCGACTGGCTCGCCGCCATCGACGACGGCAAGGTCCTCGCCACCGGTACGCCGAAGGAATTGCTGGAGACAACAAACAGCCCGAACCTGGAAGAGGCATTCATCCGCCTGCTCCCGGAAGAGAAAAAGCGCGGACACCAAGCGGTTGTCATTCCGCCTCTGCCTGAGGACGGCGCGGACGATATCGCCATCGAAGCCGAGGGGCTGACCATGCGCTTTGGCGACTTCGTTGCTGTCGACAGTGTCTCCTTCCGTATCCGGCGCGGTGAGATCTTCGGCTTCCTCGGCTCCAATGGTTGCGGCAAGTCCACGACCATGAAGATGCTCACCGGCCTGCTGCCGGCGAGCGAGGGCCGGGCCTGGCTGTTCGGCCACGAAGTCGATCCGCATGACCTGGACACCCGCCGCCGTGTCGGCTACATGTCGCAGGCGTTCTCGCTCTACAGTGAACTCACGGTACGCCAGAATCTGGAGTTGCACGCCAAGCTGTTCAGTGTGTCCCCGAACGATATTCCGGGCCGCGTGGACGAGATGGTGGAGCGCTTTGGGCTGGCGGACGTCATCGACAGCCTGCCGGCCAGTCTGCCGCTGGGCATACGCCAGCGCCTGTCGCTGGCCGTTGCCATGGTGCACAAGCCCGAGCTGCTGATTCTGGACGAGCCGACCTCCGGCGTCGACCCGGTGGCGCGTGATGCGTTCTGGCGGCTGCTTATTGAATTGTCGCGGCGCGACCGGGTGACGGTCTTCATTTCCACTCACTTTATGAACGAGGCCGAACGCTGCGACCGCATGTCGATGATGCATGCCGGCAAGGTGCTCGACAGCGACGTGCCCGCCAGACTGGTCGAGAAACGCGGCGCCAAAACCCTTGAAGAGGCCTTCATCGGCTACCTCCTCGAAGCCGAGGGCGGCACAGCCGCCCCGCCCAGCCAGCCTGAGGCCGACAATCACGAGGAGCCGCCATCCGCGGTACCCGCTGAACACCGCGGGCACCGCGCTGGAGGCTTCAGCTTGCAGCGCATGTTCAGCTATCTATGGCGCGAGACCCTGGAGCTGCAGCGGGATCCGGTCCGCGCTACCCTGGCGCTGGGCGGTTCTTTGCTACTGATGTTCGTGATCGGCTTCGGCATCACCATGGACGTCGAGGATCTGAGTTATGCGGTGCTCGATCGCGACCAGACCACGCTAAGCCAGAGCTACACGTTGAACCTGGCCGGCTCGCGCTACTTTACCGAGCACGCGCCGATCGTCGACTACGACGATCTTGACCGGCGCATGCGCAGCGGCGAACTGTCGCTGGCCATTGAGATCCCCCCTGGCTTCTCTCGCGATGTGTTGCGAGGCCAGAACGTGCAGATCGGTGCCTGGATCGATGGCGCCATGCCACAACGCGCGGAAACCGTCCAGGGCTACGTTCAGGGCATGCACCAGCACTGGCTGTTGGCACAGGCCAGCGAGCGCGGCGGCGCCAGCGTAGCCGGGAATGCCAGCGTCGAGACGCGCTTTCGCTACAACCCCGATGTCAAGAGCCTGCCGGCCATGGTACCGGCCGTGATTCCTCTGTTGTTGCTCATGCTGCCGGCGATGCTGACCGCGCTGGCGGTGGTGCGCGAGAAGGAGACGGGCTCGATCACCAATCTCTACGTGACGCCGGTCACGCGCATCGAGTTCCTGCTTGGCAAGCAACTGCCCTATGTCGGTCTGGCCATGGTGAACTTCCTGCTGATGAGCCTGCTCGCGGTCACCGTCTTCGGTGTGCCGGTCACGGGCAGCTTCTTCACCCTGTCGCTGGCCGCGCTGATCTTCTCCTTCGCCGCGACAGGCATGGGGCTGCTGGCCTCGGCCGTCACGCGCAGCCAGATCGCCGCCATGTTCTTTGCCATGATCGGCACCATCATTCCGGCCACCCAGTTCGCCGGCCTGAGGGAGCCCGTGTCCTCGCTTGAAGGCTCCAGCAAGTTCATCGGCGAGATCTACCCCGCCACGCACATGATCTCCATCAGCCGTGGCGTGTTCAACAAATCACTCGGCCTGGCCGACCTGACGGGGCCGCTGTGGTCGATGCTCATTTCGGTTCCGGTCATTCTCGGCGTGGCTGTTTTGCTACTCAAGAAGCAGGAGCGTTGAGATGCGCAGAAGAAACCTGGCCAACATCTACGACCTTGGTGTCAAGGAGCTGTGGAGTCTTTGGCGCGATCCGATGATGCTTGTGCTCATCGTCTATGTGTTCACCGCGTCGGTCTACACCAAGGCCACGTCCATGCCGGAGACGCTGCACAACGCGCCCATCGCCATCGTCGACGAGGATAATTCGGCGCTGTCCCAGCGGGTTGCCTCGGCCTTCTACCCCCCGCAGTTCACGCCACCGGCCATGATCGACTATGGGGACGTGGACCCGGGCATGGACGCGGGGCTGTACACCTTCGCTCTGGTCATTCCGCCCAACTTCCAGCGCGACGTGCTGGCGGGGCGATCGCCTGCCGTGCAGCTCAATGTCGACGCCACCCGCATGAGCCAGGCCTTCACCGGCAGTGGCTATATCCAGCAGATCTTCACCGGCGAAGTCAATGAGTTCGTCAAGCGTTACCGCGGCACCGACGCGCCACCCGTGGATCTGGCATTGCGCGCACGCTTCAACCCGGCACTGGACAAGGCCTGGTTCGGCTCGGTGGTGCAGATCATCAACCACATCACGCTGTTGTCCATCATCCTGACCGGCGCAGCGCTGATCCGGGAGCGCGAGCACGGCACCATCGAGCACCTGCTGGTGATGCCGGTTACACCCGCGCAGATCATGCTCTCCAAGGTCTGGTCGATGGCCCTGGTCGTGCTGATCGCCTCCTTCCTGTCCCTCAACCTCATGGTGCGCGGCATCCTGGGCGTGCCCATCGAGGGCTCCATTGTGTTGTTCTTCGCCGGCGCGGCCCTCAGCCTGTTCGCCACCACCTCCATGGGCATATTCATCGCCACGCTGGCGCGCAACATGCCGCAGTTCGGCATGCTGATGATGCTGACCATCCTGCCGCTCCAGATGCTATCCGGCGGCGACACGCCCCGCGAAAGCATGCCCGAGATCGTGCAGAACATCATGCTGATCGCACCCACCACCCATTTCGTGGAACTGAGCCAGGCCATCCTTTACCGGGACGCGGGCCTGGAGACGGTATGGCAGCCGTTCCTGGCGCTGGCCCTGATCGGCACGGTGCTGTTTTTCCTGTCGTTGGCACGCTTTCGCAAAACGATCGGCCAGATGGCCTGATCGTTTGATCGCCCGAGTGGGCACTCAACCCAGTAAGGAGTTTGACCATGAGCAATGAAACCATCCCTCCCAACCTGTTCAAGGCGAACCTGGAACTGCAGCTGCGCCTCTGTATTGACCACCGGAGGGCACAACGGCGGCATCGTGAGCGAGCCTGGCCGAGGCAAGCGCCAGTATCAAATCCATACGCGCGCCGTGAATGAGGGGTACATGGCGCCGGACGAGTGGCAAGCCACTGCACAGACGCATCTAGATTCGTGGTGGCCGGCATGGTCAGCATGGCTTCGAGAGCGCTCTGGTGAAGGTGTTGCGCCTCCGCTCATGGGGGCCGAATCCCGTGGATATCCCACTATTTGCGACGCCCCGGGGAAATATGTACGCAGCTGAATAAGCGCATACCGCGTCCGCTATTGCGACACGGTATGCGCAATATCTGTTCGGCACCCCGTCCTACTCTGATAACTGGAGATATTCATGTACTCAAGACTGCTGGTTCCGCTCGACGGAAGTCCTACCGCCAATTTGGCGCTCCACCACGCTGCGGTGCTGGCACGCCTGAATGGCGCAACCATCGTCTTGCTGCACGTCATCGAGGAGATGAAGCACAGCAACGGCTTCGAGAGGCCGAGGATCTATATTGAAGAAGTGAGGCCGGGCTTCCTGGCGGCCGGGCAGAAGCTGCTGGACGAGGCGGCGCTGCGGCTGAGGCAGGAAGGCCTGGCGGTTGAGACCGTCCTTCTGGAAAGCAAGGGCGAGCGCGTCTCGGTGCTCATCGCTCAGCAGGCACTGACCACTCAATGCGAGTTGGTGGTGTTGGGTACTCACGGACGCCGGGGCGTGGACAGGCTGCTGATGGGAAGCGATGCCGAGCAGCTCGCTCGCATCGCACCAGTTCCGGTGATGCTGGTGCGCCAGCCCCAATCGGTCATTGCGACTGCAACCCCTGGGCAGGGTGGCACGCCAGCGTGACGAAGGTTCAGTCCACCGACCAAACTGAATGGAGGCTGAAAGTCGCAGCCCCCTTGCTGCTGCTATTGCTGAGCGCCTCCGCACAGGCCCAATCCTGCCACCAGGACAACCCGCTGCGCTCAACGGGAACGCTCAATCTGCGGATCGACAACGACATGTTCGGCGGCATTGGACAAGACCAAGGGTACTCCAACGGGTTTCTCGTCAGCTGGGTCTCCCCCAACCTTGTGGACTATCGCGATGACCCTTGCCTACCCCGTCTCGTCCGTGGGCTGAATCGTTTTCTCACGGTGCTGCAACCCGAGGGTTTTGACGAACAGAACATGACCATCGGCTTCGGGCAGATGATGTACACCCCGAGCGACAAAACGCGCAGCGATCTGATCAAAGACGACCGCCCTTTCGCCGGCGCAATGATGTTGAGCCTCGGCTACAACGCGCGGCGCGGCGATACGCTGCGCACCTCACAAATCCGCGTCGGTGTTGTGGGCCCCTCCTCCCAGGCCAGGCAAACCCAGAACTGGTGGCATGACACCATCGGAGTGGACAAATTCAATGGCTGGAGACACCAACTGCGCGACGAACCTGTGCTGCAGTTGCTGCACGAACGCCGAACGCGAGTCTTCAGGCAAGAAAACGTCAGCGGTTGGGGCTGGGATCTGACCCGCCACTGGGGCGGCAGCTTCGGCAATTTCGCCACCTACGCGAATGTAGGTGGAGAACTGCGCTATGGCCTGCGCCTGCCGGATGATTTAGGCACGGCACCGCTGCGGCCTGCCGGAGAAAACACCGCGCCCGTGCGCACGACCGCTGGCGGCAACTGGAACGCCCACCTCTTCGTGGCGCTAGACGCTCGCTGGGTTCTGCACGACATCACGTTGGACGGCAATACCTTCAAGTCCAGCCATAGCGTGGATAAACGGTCACTCGTGGCGGATGTCGGCTACGGCGTCGCGATTACCCAGGGCAATTGGCGCATCGCGATAGCCCGCTACCACCGCACACGCGAATTCCGGGGACAAAACGAAATCCCGGTCTACGGAACGATCACTGTAGGAAGGAAATTCTGATGCCGGTCGATTCCTTCCTCGACTCCACATGGGCCGTCCTGTTGTTATTCGTCGGCACGGGACTGATTGCTCGTGTGGAGTACTGACGCTGAATAAACACCCGAGTTCGTATATGGTCTTCTCCCGTCTTGCAAACCATGCCAGATAAAAAGGCTGCTGTCGTATATTCGGTCTCAGATGAAGCTCAATGATCGCTTCGGACCCAGATGAAGCATTCGCACATACTCGGCTTTATCGACAGTACGGTGTTTTCAATCACCAACGAACTCTGCAAGCTTTCAAGTATGTCGGTTTGACCTGTTATTCATCATGTCATGGTTAACGCAAACCTTGGGTGGTCAGCTCCTTAAATAGCCTTACAAGTCAGATTCATGCAGCGGCAGCATGCCTGATGAGGAAGCGCTCTTTTTTGGCGACACACACCCAGGCGAATCGCACCATTTTATTAGCATAGGCAACCACCGCTCGATTAAAGCCCCTATGCTCAACGAGGCGTTGAATCCAGCGACTCAATGGGTCATCTTTCTTGCTCGCTCTCGATACCACTGCACGCGCCCCGTGAATCACTGCGCTGCGCACCCGCGCGTCACCGCGTTTCGAGATACCCATTAACCGTGCTTTACCACCCGTACTGTGCTGTCGTGGTACCAAACCCAGGGCCGCGGAGGCATCTCGGCCTTTACTGAACTGCTGACCGTTCCCCATCCACTGTTTCAGGGCATGAGCGACAATATCACCGACTCCCGGGATCGCAAGCATACGTTGACAGGCACTATCCTTTTCGACCGATTGTTTTAACTGCTCATCGTACCAGTCGACCTCCTCGTCTAGTGCCATCAGCCTCTCTCGCTGTCGAGACAGCAGCAGCCGCATTCGATAGGTCAATTGATTATCTGCATCTTCCAGGATCTCGGGGAGGCTCCGTTTCAGTATGTGCAAACCAACAGGCAATACGATTCCATATTCAGCCAGAATGCCGCGTATGTGATTGGCTAAACGGGTACGATCATGCACCAGTTGCTGCCGGATGCGTGCGAAAGTGGAGTCGTCTTGTTCATCAACTGTCTTTGGCAGCACCGGCCGTATAGCCCCATGATGACAGGCTTCAGCAATCGCTTGGGCATCGTTGTAATCGTTTTTCTGTCCACGGGAATAACCTTTCACATGCTGCGCTGGCAACAGAACAACGTTATGGCCTAACTGCGTGAGCGTTCGAGCCCAGTAATGAGAACTGGCACAGGCTTCCATAGCAATTGTTGACTCCGGCCGTTGGGCGATATAACTCACCAACTGGCTGCGCGTGCGCTTCTTCTTTTCAACAACGCGACAGGATTTATCGACTACAACGATGTAGAAGCTGTTTTTTGCCAGATCAATACCGACAGTATGTTGTTGATCAGTCATAACATGTACTCCCGTATTCACTGTGACGCTCTTGTTACATTATGGGGCACATCATTCGAATGTGCTCCGAGGGAGGGAGAAGACCATTTAATCAACAGTTATCCACTGACTATCGTCTGTTTTGCACAATCCAGCCCTGATTCAGAGTTATGGTCATTTCTGGTGTACGGGGAGATAGAAGGATGGCGTATCCTGTCTGACTGATCCTGTACTTGTTCCCCATCCTTGAATTTCACGTTGTTGACCACGAGGGCCAGCAGATCAAATCCCTTGATCCGTTTCCAGCGCTTCTGCGCGGTTTCCAGTAGCTTGTAGACCATCGCCAGCGTGGTCTCTCGGGAGCCGCAGTTCCGCGCTCTCTTGCTTCTCAGGCGCACCGTCGAAAACGTCGATTCGATCGGATTGGTCGTCCGGATATGGACCCAGTGTTCTGCCGGGAAGTCGTAGAACGCCAGCAGCTCCTCACGATCCTTGCGCAGCCGTTCCATGGCGCCGGGATACTTCGACTCAAAGCGTACCAGCGCCCGGTCAAATGCCTTGTGCGCCTCGTCCTGCGTCTCGGCCATCCAGATCTCATGCAGCGCCGCCTTGACCTTCGGTTGCACCGACTTTGGCAGCGCGGACATGATGTTCGCGCTCTTGTGCACCCAGCAGCGCTGATGGCGGGTGTCCGGATAGCACTTGGCCAGCGCTTTCCAGAAGCCCAAAGCGCCGTCGCCGATGGCCAGCTTCGGGCTGGTCGTCAGGCCTCGGGCCCGAAGCCCTGACAGGAGCTCTGACCAACTGGCCTCCGACTCGCGGTAGCCGTCCTCAACCGCAACCAGCTCCTTGCGCCCATGCTCCGTCACGCCGATGATCACCAGCAGGCAGAGGCGGTCATCCATGCGCACGTTGCTGTATACGCCGTCGGCCCACCAGTACACGTAGCGGCTTTGGCTCAGATCTCGCTGACACCACTCCCGGTGCTCATCGATCCAGTGCTGCTTCAAGCGACTGATGGTGTTGGCCGACAAGCCCCTGGCCTGATCACCCAGCAACGCGGCCAGTGCCTCTTGGTAATCGCCGGTGCTCACACCCTTCAGGTACAGCCAGGGAAGCACTTCCTCCACACTCCGGGCTCGCTTCAGGTACGGCGGCAGCAAGGTGCTGTTGAAGCGAACCCCGGAACCACTCCGATCCCGTACTTTCGGCACCTTGATGTCGACATTGCCGATGCCGGTCTGGACAGTACGCTCAGGCAAATAGCCATTGCGCACGACGGCCTGACGGCCATCCGGGAGCCGGTGCTCGGCATGCTGATCCAGAAGCGCCTGAAGCTCGGCCTCGACGGCCTGTGCGATCAGCTCCCGTGCCCCAGTCCGCAGCAGCTCGGTCAGCGGATCAATAACGTCTTTTTCTGGTTGTGGAAGAGTCTTCAGGGTAGACTTGGCCATGGCGTATCACCTTCTGTTGGTTGTTGATCTGGCGTGATCAATCAACAGGATACGCCATCCTTTCTACCTTCCCGTACACCAGAAATGACCATAACTCTTTTCCAGTCCGGTAAAGGGATTATTGCGTTGCTGCTGAGCCAATTGAGCGGCGCGGATTAGAATTTTTGAGGGTACGCAGCCGACATTCACGCAACAGCCGCCAATCACATCGGCTCCCTCAATAAGAGTGACCTTGGCACCACCTTCAGCGGCTTTAATAGCGCAGGCAAAAGCGCCGGAACCCGTACCGATAATCGCCACGTGTTGAGTTTGGTTGCTTTCAGTGTTGCTTGCATTTTCGTTGTCACAGCAGTCGTTCGGTGAAGTAATTTCTTTTGCAGTGCCAGTGGATTCTTTTGCGATATAACCGAGAGCTTCTATTGCTCCAATGAGAACGGTTACGCTGACCCCACCGTTCGTGGTGATCGTTGCTCTGGCGTTTTCATAAGATATTTCAACCTTATTAACGCCTTCGATCGCATCGAGTGCTTCTTTAACGTGGGCGACGCAACTTGGACAGGTCCTCCCTTCTATCGATAGTAAGATCATTCGTTTTCCTCAAATAGTAGTCAGGCATTGCGTCGTGTTAAACAGCACAGCTGTCATCATCACAGCGTTTATTCGCCGGTGAAAAAATATCCCAAAGCGATACGGCAACCATCAGGCCTAATGCTGAATAGGTGACATAGCTGCTCCAGCCGTACTGGAAAAACGGATAGAGCGATAACAGCAATAAAATGGGGCCGGCCACACCCAGCGCACTACGGTGCCATTGCCGGTGGCTGAACCAGCCAAGTCCGTTGAGTACCAAGGCAATCCAGGCAAACAGGGGTAATAGCGTGCTAACAAACAGACCTTCCCATTGGCTGAGAAAACCCAGTCCTACCGCAGCGCCCAGACTGGCAATGGCCGGGAAACACATGGCGCATCCCATAGCAGAAACCAGCGCGCCCAATGAGCTAATCTTATCGCCGAACCGGGTCAGTAACCGTATTAGCATTTCTATGCTTTACTCCTTGAGCGTTGACGGATAACCCGCGTTAGTGGTGGCTTCGGTCAGTGCTTTTACCGTGGTTTTTTCGTCGTCGAAGGTGACCACCGCCAGTTTGGTCTTAAAGGTCACTTCGGCTTTACTGACGCCATCGACTTTTTGTAAGGCTTTTTCCACGGTAAAGGGACAGGTCACACAGTTCATGGTTGGGACTTCCAAAGTAACTGTTTTCGGGGCAGCTAAAGCGTTCAGGCTGGTCAGTACGAACAGGGACATTAGGGCGAGTGTTTTCATAATTTTCTCCAAGAGCAAGCCATAAAGATTTAATCAAAATAAAAGGTTAGAAATCGTCATCAGGCGAACCAGACAATCCAATAATTACTGGTGACTAAAACCAACGCAGTCAGTGCCGTTAACCAAAAGATCACCTGCCGACGTTTTCGCACTTGAGGAACTGCACAGGCGGTGCCTGGCTCACAGTCCTCGACGGGGCGATAGACCTTCCAGCCTGCGAAGCCAAATAAGGCTAAAACCAGCAGGATAAAAATGGGACGATAAGGTTCTAACAAGGTTAAATTACCAATCCAGGAGCCACTCACGCCTAGCAGCAACAAGACGAAAGGACCAGCGCAGCAAAGACCAGCGCCAATAGCGGCAATAACACCGCCGATGATTGGAAAGTTGGGATTACTTTTTGACATAACTCACTCTACTTATCGTACTTTAGTAAAACAAGCTTAAACCCCGTACCCAACTACGGAGTCAAGATAAAATTTGACTCATTATTAATCTTCAGGAAGTAGGGAATCAATAATGGGACAGTGGGATTGGTTAGTATTAGAATTACACTCATTCAATAATTCTGTGAGAACGGTTTCTAAGCGGCGAAGACCTGCTATTTTGGCTTTCACACTTGCAAGCTTGTGTAAAGTCATTTCTTGCACTTCTATACAGGGAGTGTCATTAAGGCTGAGTAAATTGGAGATTTCTTCCAAAGTGAACCCAAGATCTTGGGAACGTTTAATGAATTTTATTCGGTTTAATGTTGCCAAAGGATAAAGTCGGTAGCCTAGATGCGGTTTTTCAGGTTTTTCTATAAGACCACGTCGTTCGTAATAACGAACAGTCTCAACATTGATACTAGCTTGTTCGGCTAATTTTCCAATTGTGTACATGTGTTATATTTCTCCGTATCTAAGTACGGAGAAATATATCCCTATCTACGTAATTAAGCCATAAAACTTCGTTAGCCTTGAGCTTCTACTCCTTGTTTTATTTATTTCCTGATGCCTGGTTATATGCCCTAATATCGATCAAGTTGTTCTGAGCATAATCTCCCGCAAGGGGTGCATTTGAGATCACTGCAATCTGCTTATCCACAAATGCTTTATCTTCATCAGACACACTGTCAGAGATGTAAGCGCCACTCTCATCCTTTTGACGATACTCATTTAGCATTTGCTCCCTTAGACCAAGCATTTCAGGCGACCAACTCGATGAGTCTTCAGAGTTGAAAACGCGCCCCGCCAAACCTTCATTGAAAGCTTGAGCGAAAACTTGACTTTGAATCGGGGTCAATCCCATTCTCTGCCCTTCGCTGTATGCTTCCTGTTTAAAATCATCAGCATACTGCTCTAGAAACTCACCATATCGATTGTTAACTGCCGCACCGAATGCCCCCGCCAACATGGCTTCAGACTTAGTGCCCCAGTTTACTTCGGAGGCATACTGCGAACTCGATCCACTGTATGCATCATTAAACGCCGTCAATGGGTTTTCCAAAGAGGTTCCGGCATCAACGGCGGCTTTTAAGCCATCCCAGGTTGATTTGCTGGCCACAGTAGCGTTGTGCAAGAAACCTCGTGAGCCAGGATCTTCAAGCGCTTGTTCTTTGTAACTCTCATAGTCTTCGCCAAAGTGATTCAGGGTATGCAGAGCTGCATCAGTATGCTTGCCACTGAAATCACCAATAGCACTGGCGCTGTTGAAGAACATTTCAGCACCAGAAACTCCGCTATCATCAGCCATAATACGTGATCGCCACTGAGATCCAGCTTCACTGTTTAGTTCAGATTGATAGGTACTTGTGTCAGTAGCTACGGCCTGTTGGGCTTGCTGCTGATGCGCATTCAACTGTCCATCTATACCAGACAGATTGGTTTGGTAAGCCGATTGAGCTGCGTTGAACTGAGTTTGAACTGTTGCTGCATCCTCGTAGCCGCCCAATACACCCGATTCAACTTGGCTTTGAGCACCACCAAAAGTAGGTGCAGCTGATGACAAGCCTTCATTAGAGCGCGGTTGAATTGATCGTAAATCGGCTCCGGTAGCCATGGCCATAACAGTCATTGCTGCTTGATAATCATTGTCTCGTTCAGCGGGCGTTGAGGAGTTGCTATAGGTTAAAGACTCCATAGCTGCGGCCACATACGCCTGATTATCATCAGGTAGCAAGCGCTGATACATTGGAAGGTTTTCACGTAATCGGTTACCTGCTTCAACATGCTGGTTCATATAGCGACCTAAATAATCCATGACTTCAGGATTATCCGCTGCTAATCGAGTTAACGTCGAACCATCCGTGTTCCTTTGTCCTGATAGACTGTAGCTGGCCTGATCAAGCTCACTAAAGCGGTTTGATGCCGTGATAACGTCTTGTGCTGAACTCTGAAGTGACTGATAGTCTTGGTTAGACAACGACATTTCAACGCCAGAACGTCTTGAATCTGAAAGGTCCTTAACCATTGCATCGCGATACTCAGCACGTCGTGAATCACTCGATGCCAAGCTTTGCATTTCCCCAGTGAGTGTATTTGCGGTCGTTGATCGAGAACTGCCTTCTGACGACTCAACTTGGCCACTAAAGTTTCCACCTAAATCCAAGCCTGCTCGTAACCGTGATATTTTTGGCACTCTTGAGGATTCGGGCTTATCGACTCCAGGCAAGTTACCTTGTCGGGAGTCATTCCCCCCTGTACCAAGTAATCTTCCCAAGAAGCCTTTATCTGCTACTTCTTTATCATCGGTATTTGTAATGGTTCCATCTCCACCGACCCTTAGGCCTCCCGATAACACGCCCGATACCAAGCCACGTACAGCGTCTTTTTTATCGTCTCCGAAACCATACCGTGTTTGCAGGTCATCAGTGACCTGATTAACAACGGCGCTAGATGCGGAATTAGAAGAACCGATCTGACGTCCAACCGAAGAAAGGTTGTCGTAACTTAGCTTTTCACCAAAGGTTCGACTCATGGTATTGCCAACCTGACGGCTAAAGGCTTGAGTTGCCTGAGTCATGGATTCTTTTGCAGAGCCGACCATTGAACCCACTGCGTTTCCGACAGAGAAACTGCTTAGTAAGTTTGACGCGCCGGTCATTGCAGAACCCGTGAGGGCTGAATTTTGGAACATTGACTGTGATTGCATCACCGGGGCATTTTTCGCGACATCTGGACTTGCCAGCTTTTCATCAATGGCATCACCGTTTTGAAGACGTCCAGCCAAGTGGGTTGCAGTTATTGCTGAGCCATACACGAGCATGAGCGAAATTGCCGGAACACTCGACGCCAACATGCCGCCAGTAGCTATCCAGGTTTGCAGCACTGAATCCATCTGCATCATCCCAGCAAAAGATGGCACTTCTGTACCTGCAAAGGCATCAAGAGCCGACATTTTCCCTGCAACGGTTAAATGAATATACAGGTTAATGATAGCCATGACAGGCATCCAAAGTTGAATCCAAAGCAGGATTAACAAGTACTTCCCAGCCATTCGCATCCCGATTTGGCCAAGGGCTATCACAAAGGCCATCAAAGGGGTGATGGCGTAAATGAAACCCTCAAAAAACGTCATCATCGGACGAACGATACTTTGGAAAAGAGTCTGCTCCGCCGCCCATTGTGTATTGCGCTGTTCAATCGCTTGATTAACCATAACGGCGGCGGTGAAAGCTTGATCATCCATATACTTGCCCGTCACGCTTTGCTCATAAATAGGCAAAAGCACTGACGCGGTCATATACTCTTGGGTGTTAACCGAAGCCAAACCAAGGTTATTCAGTGCATTTCGGATCACGTCATCAGTGTCCGTTGCTGACGAAGTCCCCAATGAGGCTGACAGAACCTGTTTAAGCCTTGGAATGAAGGTTGATTCTGTCATGAGTTTCAGTTGGCTATAGGCATCGGTGCAGTCCAGATCGCTACTGCTACCACTGAGCATGATTCGAGTGCCATAAATGCGCGAATCAAACCTAATCGCTGTCATCGGATTAGGATCACTCAGCACCTGATCGAGGTTCTTTTGGCCAATGTCGATACCAATCAAGGTGCACTCTTTGATGTAGTTAAACCACGATTGCTCGATGTCCGAGCCGCCGACACGATTTGCATCACCCAACCCAGAGCGATCCATCACCTGTTTTCTCACTTTAATCAGTGACTGTAAACTGGATGCAAAGCCGTATTCCGTCATGGCGGGAGTTGAGAACGCCGTCTCAAACAATCGCGTGATTTGAAAGCCGACAGTTGAAATCGTACTGCCTGCGGCAGCAACACCGATGGGCACATTATCAACCACTCGAACTTGTCCCGTGTACGCATCCTCAATGCTCACTCGGGTACTGGGTCCAAACATGGTTGCAAAGACTAACCATGAGACTAAAACGTGTTGAAAGTTAATGCCACGACCGCCTTGCATTAAGGCCTGAACAGAGACCATCAATACCCCAATGAGCAAGCCAATGCGAACCATTGAAGTAAAGTCGCCTGTACCAGTAATCATCGCGACAGCGTTCAAGACCTGCTCTAAAAATGCCGAATCCCCGATGGAATAGATCTCCCACATGACCTATTCCCCCAGTGCCGTAGATTTAACGGTGTAATAACGCTGTTTGCGAATGGTCTGAATCACCTGGTTAAAATGCGCCAGCAATTCTTGCTCTGAGCCGTATCTTCGCTGCAACGCAGCGTACTCCTCATTGATTTGGCGACGTGCACGTTCAAGGTCTTCCGTTAATAACTTCGCATAGGCATGATCTTCCACACCGGAGGTACTTCTAGCTGCATTGAGCATGTCTTCAACCAATGCTTGGGCCATCTCAACAGCAATAAATGGCGCAGCTCTTGAAGCAAACGACCTAGCAGCCCCTTCATTTAATGCAGAAAGTGTTCGAATCATGCCGCCAATGCTTGCAGGAGCCGAGGTCATAAAAGCTTTTTCAGTGGTGCTAGCTGCCCCTGTATTTCGAGCAAATTTAAAAATAATGCCGTTACTAGAACCTGTACCTAGAAGTAAATTTTCTACCTGGGTTGATAACCCAGTAAGAGTCACGTTAGTAATTGTCGGGTTCAGACAACCGTCTTGCGTCACTGTGTCACATCGGTACATAGCGACGTTACCGCCGTGAATTAGATGCTCAATAGTCACTTTATTGCCATTCAGCCTGGTCAGTTTTGGGGCTTTACCTTGGCCATCAGCGGCATTAGCTAGATCACCAACAATGATCGAACCCGTCACAGACATAACCGCTTCTAGAAAACGGTCATCCCCCGATGCAAACCAGCTTGATGCAGAGTGACGTTTCAGTGCTCGCCAAACCAAGTTGCCTTTAATCGTTTTGTTCACATCAGATGCCGCGACACTTGAAGCATTCTCGTAAGGGTTCTTACCATTGGATTCACTCCAACTGGTAAAAATGTCTCCAGCCCCTTTAAGTGAGCTCAACATGCTGGCTTCTGTTTGCCCCTTCTTACCAAAGGCGGCCAGGGTATCGTTCACGACTCCCTGAGCCATTTGACAGGAATTGCCAAAATACTCGTTCAACTGCTGGATTTTCTTTTGCAGAGTCTCCATGTGCTGGGAACATTTCTCACACATAGCACTGAGCGCCAATTGGAATGCGTATCCCTTGGCATTTGCCGCTACAGAGCGAAGTAATTGAACAAACTGATCTGCATTAACAAATGACAAACTTCCAGCGAACATATCAATGCCGCCACAACCGGCTTGGAATGACGGAGGCACCATAGAGACGAGGTTCTCGTTCATGATCCTGTTACGAACAACAACACTTCCGCCAGATATAACGCCACGCCGCTGACTCTCGAATACACCAGGCGCAGTGCTGTTGGTCATTGAACCAAATAACTGGTTCATCTCCTGTTGCAAGCTTGCTTGGCTCATAGACGAAAAACCAATCGCACAGACGATTAGCGATACTCGTAATACTTTTTTCATCGTTATAACCCTCCTTGTGCACGCAGATAGCGAACAAGGAACTCAGGGTCCTGTAATATCTTCTCGTTAAGCTCTTGGGCTGACATCGCGAGTGACACGCCGGGCTGAACAGGTCTGGTGGCATAGTAAGTTTGATCGTCAATCCAACCGGCTTGATGGGCTGCGAGAATAATTCGATTATTGAGCTCATCAAGGCTCATTGCGCCTTGGCCAATCGGAGTGATGACATTAGGCGGATCAACTAAGAATACGGCAGGGACAGTCGTAACGGACAAGGATTGAGCTTGTCCTGAATCGACTTTGTAATTAGGAAACTCTCCACCCGGTAAAGGCAAGCCATCGACTGCAATAGCAAACACCTCGAAACCATAGTTCAAAGCCATTGATTCGATGATAGGCGCTTGAGCATGGCAGTAAGGGCAATCAGAACGATAGAAGAAGAATAAGCCAGCCCGTTTTGCTACTTCACCTAAAGCAATATCTCGTTGAGCGCCAGCTTCTCGATCCATCCGATTGGCAGCATAGGTAGCCAAGGGTCTGCGACTGATTTCATCCAAAACTGGATCGCCCATGACTACCTGCTGACTAACATCAGCAAACTGTGAGCCCTTATCCATCATGACGCGCTGGAGATACAGATAGGCTCTGACGTTCTCATTCGTCGGCTCATCAATTGCCTTGTCCATGAACGACTGCATGTGCTCACGAAACCAGGCAGCACTGAAAGGCTTTAGCCCGCTCTGACTCGACTCTGCCGCACCAGATTCCGGCTTAATAAGCTCTTCAGCCTCCGCTGGCTCAGGAATGACCTGATACCAAAACCAGCCTTCCTGACCACGCTGATAGAATGGCTCGTCACTGGCATAGGCGGGTAAGATGAATAGAAAGAAAATAATGATTGGGATGGTCACCCATAGGATAAACCAAGGTAACAAAGGCGTTCTCATTGTCAGCTCCAGAAAATTTCATAGAGCTAACATGCTAATGATCCCGGTAAGAGCGATTGGCCAGATAGATGAAGGAATTGTGTGTGTTTCTGACTAGCTGTTGTGACTAGTAACAACAGCTAACGTTAATGAACAAAAGATATGATTTTACGCTTTGAGCGAAAGGCTAAGCCTCAGCATAGCCATCACTTTTATCTCAAAGATTAAGAGATAAGCTTTTGAGCAACAGTTTTTAGTTTAAGTTTTAAGTCGTCAGAAATAATTGGAAGCGCTACACCGTCATCGCCAACAGCTACTGCTGGCCCATAATCATCATAATCTTCACCAGTGTCAGCATTGATTGCCCTGTAACAATCTTTGGTTACGTCGATATCATCCTGTAGACCAACGTAATACCAAAACCACTTTTCAGTTTCACTAATCGTAGCTTCGATTATTTCAATCAACCCTTCGCGTGACGGAGCAACAATCATTTCAGCTTTTAGCCAATCAAGATAAAAACTAATTGGGATTACTGGCTCATCTTCGTCATGACAATGCAAAGCATATCCAATAGCCTCAATCACAACATAAGGATCATCATAAAAATAGCCACTCCAGCAGTGGCTATGGCCGTCACCACATTGATCATAGATTGGTTTCAACGATGAAGGAATTGGAAATACCGCATCATTACTGTTTTCAAATTTCTTTAATACCAGCGTTAAAAGCTCTCGATAAGGGACGATTTTCTGGTATTGCTCAGCAACGTCAGACTGAATTACATTAAGCGAATGACCAGCTAGTTTTTTGTTATACCAGAACTCGCCACTTCTGTTATCCGGATTGCCTTCATATTCAGCCAATAATGTCGCAGCTACAACAAGACCAACCAATATCGCTTCTGAGTCATTTGCATCTATGAATGAGGTTAAAACACCTAGCATTCGTGTTTCACCTAATGCTTCTTCAAAAGAAGCCTCAGCATAAAATGCATAAACATCATCTAAAGAGATAATGTTAAATTGCTCCCAAGCTTGCTGGATTCGCTGGCATACTTGAAGCGTAACACCTGCATCAAAATCCAAAGCTTGCAAGCGCTCAAAGCACTGTCTATTTGCGATCTCAAGGTTTTCAACTCTATATTCAGAGGCAACTTGAAATGCCGCGTAGCTTTTAAAGCCGCAAAATGCTGCGAACGCTTCGTATAAATGGCTTTTCTTTATTGATGGAATTGCTGTTTTTAACTCAGAATGAGCCGTAAAAATGATGGGTTTTAAACTTTTCATATACATATCCATATGCTTGAGACAGTTATTAACCGTTATCAATCATTGCTACACACGATTACAACATGATCTCTCAAGCCATGTATGTATAATTAAAATTTAAGTAAATATTGGGTTCTCTATACGCCTTTTCAGGTCAATTTGCTGTTTTTCACTCGTGTGCAAGTGTGGCTAGCGCCACTAAAAAATAAAGAAGCAAAAGAAACCGTAGTAAAAGCCGACCGAGATGGGCTAAGTGCTCGCGTATCGCCCAAGGGCAAAATTGTTTTTCAGTTTCGTTATCGGTTCGATGGCAAGCAACAGCGGGTAGACATAGGTACTTACCCACTTATGAAACTTGCTGAAGCCAGGAATGAGCTGGATAGGTTAAGAGCGGTGCTCGACCAGGGCAGAAACCCCAAGCTCTACCTACAGCAGGAACGGGCCAAGTATTCTGCCAATCAAAGCTTCGAATCGATTTTTCGAGACTGGATAGACTCTGCCGGTAAGCAAGGGCTAAAGGAGAAAACGTGGCACTACCAAAAACGCAGCAGTGAAATATATTTGCTGCCCCGACTTGGCAAGTACCCATTAACTGACATCAATGAATTGTCCTTGCGTAACTGTCTTCGTGAGGTTTCGGAGTCGTCCCCTTCAAACACAGAACGCCTAGTGTCTGTGCTGCATAAGTTTTATGACTGGCTGATTGATGAACAAATTTTGGAAATTAACGCTGCCGCTGGGATCACAGCAAAAAAGGTTGGCGGTAAGAAAGGCAAACGAACTCGGGTGCTAAATGACAACGAGATCAGGATACTTTGGCGATATTTGCATGAGTCAAAAATCACTGAGAAGAATCGCATCTACATAAAACTGCTTCTGCTATTGGGCGGTCGCAAGGGCGAACTCATTCAAGCTGAAAAGCATCACTTTGACTTGCAATCAGCAATGTGGACAGTGCCTATAGAGATCCGCAAACAAGGTGAGAAAATTGGAGCGCCGATCATGCGGCCATTAATCAAACCAGCTATCGAGCTGATTGAACTGGCGATGCAAATGAGTAAATCAACTTACTTGTTTCCCGCTAACGGGCAAGAAGAACTTGCCACAAATGGCTTTGATACCACTATTCCTAACAATGTGAAAATCTGGGCTCGCAGATCGCTTGGTATTGAGATGGAACAC
Organism: Marinobacterium sp. xm-m-312; assembly: GCF_013283295.1. Classification (NCBI taxonomy): domain Bacteria; kingdom Pseudomonadati; phylum Pseudomonadota; class Gammaproteobacteria; order Oceanospirillales; family Oceanospirillaceae; genus Marinobacterium; species Marinobacterium sp. xm-m-312. The sequence goes on from NZ_WBYS01000010.1 coordinate 28,683, forward strand.
TGGTCTATGCATGATCTTCGAAGAACGATGCGAACGCGAATGTCTGCCATCACGACGCAAGAAGTTGCCGAGTTGATGATTGGCCACAGCAAAAAGGGGTTGGATGCTATCTACAACCAATATCAGTACCTGGATGAAATGCGTCATGCTTACGACGTTTGGTATCAACAACTAGAGACCATCATTGAGCCGACAGGCTTTCCATTCAACTGGCGTTTCGGACAATAAAATAAAAGAAAGAGGCTCAGTCCTCTTTCTTCTCATACTCCTCCAAATCTTCAATGTGCCACAGCTTGTTTCGTGTATTTCGGTTGATACGAGGTTGCGGCAAGCTGCCATCTTTTATTCTTCGCCAGAGCGTCGTATAGCTAATGTGGTAACGAGCCATCACTTCGTAAGATGTTAGAAAAGGGGTTACCTGGTGCGCTACTGCTGTCATCTGCATTCTCCTGAAAATCAATGTAAAGCTATCATCGCCTGATTCATCACTTGTTGATGGTCAGAAAGATGCATGATTTGTTCAGAAGATCAGCCTTATCATGACACCGGTATCATTGTGCAGTTTACCAAATTTCCAGTTTACGGCGAAAAGCGCCGTAAAATCGCATTAAGTTAAACCATCTTTATCGATATGCACGCTCTAGCTACTAGGAATTTAGCGTAGCGGTATACTTCGTAAGTGCATTTCGATGGCTTCAATCACTGACTTAGTGAGGGGTAAATGCGCTTTTTCTTTCGCCCATACCTCATGGAAGCCTGCTACGGTTTGCTTTGCAGTATCTAACACCAATTTTTCTGGCAACATGGCTTTAGCCGCTAAGTGTGATAGCTCATCCAGCGTGAAATCGCTGAATTTCTTGCTACGGCTCACCTTCAGCGATGCACTATCATCGGGGATATAAGGAATGGTTGAAACAAAGTCATAAGCAGGTGCAATAGACGCAGTGCGCTTATCTTTGTAAATCACAGACCAATTCTTCAAATGCATATCGGCATTGCCAATTAGCGTGTTGAACACCAATCGGCGAGTAAATTCAGCAATGTCTTCGTCTTGCCCTTCAATACCGATAACCTGAGCAATATTTCGCATACTGGCTTTTTTGTATTTATCTTGAGGATAGACGCCAAACACTTGCGCAAAGTCCTCAATGTGAACAGCTTGACCATCTGCACGGTCAAAACGCTTGATCACAAAAGCGCTATCTCCAAATTTGCCAATGCCATTTGGGATATTAGTAATCCGATTAATAGGGAGTAGCTGCGTTTCTGGCACGTCCATTCCCAACATTCGAGCCAGTTCCATCATTGAATATTCATTTTCTGGCACAGCTTCAAATCGAGACGACGGTAATTTTACAATCCAAGAGCCACCTTGACCGGTTGCTGGGATCGTCAAACCGCCATTTGCCTGCTGCACAGCTGAAAACTTCAATTGCACTCCCGCTAATGAAAAACGCATTGGCCCATCTGTCTTCGTTTCATCTTCTATGTCTTGATACACATTAGGTGGTAAGGCTTCACCATCCGCAGGCTCAACCGTGATCGCTCCAGCCAGATCCTGCCCCAGTACCCACAATAGAAAAAATTCCCGTGCTGGGTTCACACCAGCACGCTCAGCCAGGTAATTACGCATGGTTTCTTCTGGTAAAAGGTTGGAGAAAAACGGGGTTAACTTAGTTTGGGTAGGTTTGAAGCTAGTCAGCAGGCCACCGAGCGAATCTTTAAAGCCAAGCCCTAACACAGGCCGCGATTCGTCATTAATGTACGAATCCATAAAGGCAAAAAGTGTTCTGTCATTACCCACGTTGGTGATCGTTGCGATCGGTTCACCATAGAGCAACACGTTGAGCGTAGAGACATGGTTAGTCATCGTCGTCTTCCTCTAACTGATACGCGGGCGACATTGGCTCACCCTCATCGCTGATGCCGTTAATACCTTGGCCACTTCGAATGATCGACTTGATGGCAGGTACAGACTTTTTAGGCGCAACCAATAGCTCTAGGTCTAGTACACGGGCAAGTGCAATCAAACTGGATATTCTTAAATCAACACTGCCAGACTCGATTTTCGAAATATGGCTTTGAGGCACACCCGAACGAGCACTTAACTCTCTCTGGCTAAACCCCTTTCGTACCCGAGCTTCTCGAAGACTTTCTAGTATCTGCTCTGTTACATAGCTCATTTCGATACGCCTTAATGCATCACTTAAGAATAATTATATACAAAAACATATCACAGTAACTCAAATAACACAAATTCGATTAGCCATTACATATCAAAAGCAATGACCTGATACATAATTACATATAAGTAGAAGGAGATTTTTGTCATCGACAAAAGAGCGATACTCTCGCTGATAATCGCGAACTGACGCATCAAACTCCCTAAGTACTTTTGTCGCTCAGCCCTTATACAGCAAGGGCTACAGAAGAACTCGCGTCAAATCGCCAGAAGATAAGTGCAACAAAGAGGAAGTTTGTACACAGTTACAGGAAATTTTGTACACACAAGTCGAAAAACAAGTGCAAAATGATGGTGTAAACAGCAACTAAATTTGAAGGTAAGTCTGATATCTCAATTAGAAATAACCGTATTGGTTCGCTTCAAGCATCTTCAAAAACAAACACTAAAGCAAAAATTACACCAACAATAAACTCCCTCATTAAATTTTGTAATTTGGTACAGAAGAAAACATTTACCAAAAAAGAGACTCTTTTTAACGGTAGTACTTTTTACGTCAAACCCAGTAACCACAAGGCCTACAGACAGGTTTGTGTCATGGAATTTTCGCCAAAGGCCTCTAAAACGGAATTTGTACTCAAGTTTGTACACACTTTCCGAGGTTACGCTTGAACATCATTGAAAAGCAAATAAACGAGAAAAAGACAAAAAGCCTTTAAATTCAGTACGTAGAGATGTGATTGTGGTGTGCAATGAAAGGTGATTTTAAGCGTTGAAAGGCTGGGCGGCATCAGGGTGGGAGATGATTGCAAAAGTGCGGCGGTTAGCCACTTGATCGTGAACTGCGTTTGACATGAATCGTTCTTCTAGAAAATTGAAAAGAGCCGTCGCTCAGAATTGGCGCGTATTTTCGCTGATTCTAAGCGATTAGACAAACGACTCGACCGTTTTAGAGCAGATTGACTAGGAACCTAGCTCTTCCGCTTTGGTTTCTACCGTCGGTTGAGGCACTTTACTGCCATCTTCACCGTAGATTTCACGAATCAGTCTTTGCAGGTCGACGCGCCATGGACGTTGACGAATACCGAAGGTATTCAAAATCTTCTTACAGGTCAGCACGGATGAAGTTGGGCGTTCGGCCCCCTCCTCTTCTGCGCCAGCCACCGGGCGAATTTTACGAACCGCCAGCTCCTCATATTGGCCAGCAGCAGCGATGATCGCCTCAGTAAATCGGTAGCGCGTTGTGATCTCTGCACCGGAGTAGTGGTAGGTACCCCAGTGATCAGCACCCTCTTCCAACTGTTGGATAATCGCCAAAATTACTCGAGCCACATCATGCGCAGCGGTTGGGCATCCACGTCGATCATCCACCGCTTCAATGGTTTTATACTCACGCGCTTTATCGAGCATTTTGGTCAGATAGTTGACTCCGGACTCACTGAATACCCAGCTGATTCTAAGAATAATGTGTTTAGGTTGATAAGCTCTAACATGCTCTTCACCGCGCAGTTTTGACTCACCAAAGGCTCCTAAAGGAGCCGGCTCATCCAGTTCAGTATAGCCACTCGCATAGTGACCATCGAACACGTAATCAGACGAGATATGGATAATTGGAATACTAAGGTCACTGCAGGCTTTAGCCAGATTAAGAGGCCCATCCGCATTAATTGCAAAGGCTTTGCCTGGGTGGGCATCGGCCGCATCAACCTGATTGAAACCGGCACCATTAAGAACGTAATGTGGAAGTACATCCGCCAATTTGGCTTCAATGGCAGCCGGATCAGTCACATCAAAACTGCGATGGTTGACGGGGATTATTTCGATATTTTCTAGCTTTTCAGCGACACGACAAAACGCTCGGCCAATCTGCCCTTCCGAACCGGTTACTAAAATTCTAATTTTATCGCCGTACAACTCTGAATCACTCCAACAACCATTAATATGAGTTTAAAAAGGAGAAACCGGCAGTGCAACCAGTAATTGCTGCTTCAGTCACACCCTTGCAGGTTGTGACTGTTGTGCGATCATTTCGATCAGAACTTGAGAGGTTAGATAACGCGCTTTGTCATTACTGCGTAAGCTGATAACCGAATCTAGAACATCGCACGCAGCGATTGAGATCTGTTTTTCCAGCAACACTTGAGCAACCTTAGCAAACTGATCACTCGACAGCCGGGTAAAGTCATAGACTTTACTGAGTAGAAGCAGATCGCCCGACTTCAATTTATCCAAAATCTTTAAGAGCTGAATGGGTTCAGAGGTCTCTTCAAAGGCCACTGAATCAAGCTCGATACCGGCCACTCGAGCACTGTCAGCCAATCGAGCCTGAAGCTGGGCTTTACCTTCATCGCCATGTATTGAGGCGTATCCAAACAGTGACATAGATCCTTAGGCTTTGATGCGTGTAAGACTTTCTTCAAGCCAGTCTACAGAATCCTTATGCACTTCTTCAACAGTTCTCTCTGTCGTTTCGATAGGTTTACTTATAAGAACATCAACCGTACCAGGGTGCTTAATAAAACCCTTTCCTGGCCAGAAACGACCCGCATTATGAGCGATGGCGACTAGAGGAACTTCACTGCTCACAGCCAACATAGCTCCACCTTTATTCCAACGACCTAATTCACCCACCGGAAGTCGGGTACCCTGAGGAAAAATAAGGATGGGCACACCCGCAGACAATTTTGCCTTACCTTGGTCCAGCAGTTGTTTTAGTGCGCCTCGACGTTTACTGCGATCAAGAGCGATCGGTTCTAGCAGAGCAAGCGCCCAACCAAAAAATGGGATTTTCAGTAACTCCTGCTTAAGGACCACCACCTGTGGCTGGATCAACAGCTGAAAATAGATCGTCTCCCACTCACTCTGGTGATTAGATATCGCAACATAAGCACCCGATGCAGGGAGGTTTTCTCGCCCCTGAACATTGACCTTAACGCCACAACAGACTCGTAGCCAAACAATATAGAAGTTATTGATCGCGGTTACAAAATAGAATCTTGGTTTAAACGGCAGTGCACGAGCAACCACCAGACAGAGTGATGCCCAGACGATCGTCACTGGATAGAAGCCTGCGTAATAGCAGAGCGCACGAACAAACCCAATCAGCTTAGTCACTGCATCAACCCCCTGTCACAGGCGGGAAGAAGGCGACTTCATCACCCTCTTTAATGGGAGCACTTCTATCAGACATCTCATGGTTCACCGCAACCAAAACCGTCGACCCATTAATGGTTGAAGACCACTCTTCCCCGTGCATTGTCGAAAGATGATCAATCAAAGAGTCGACTGAACTGATACCTTCAGGAAGGCCGATACTCTCTTCAGAGCGACCGATGCGATCTTTTAAACTGGCGAAATAGACAATTTTTAACATGTAGCTTCCAAATAGTGCTGTTATTCAGCAATCCAGTGGCCCGATTTACCACCCTTTTTCTCTTGCAGAGAGACTTGATCGATCACCATACCTTTATCGACCGCCTTACACATATCATAAAGTGTCAAACCGGCCACAGAGACAGCGGTCAGCGCTTCCATCTCAACACCCGTCTGGCCACTCAATTTGCAGATCGCGCTGATCTCAACACAGCTCTCTGCTTCATTCGGCGTCAGCTCAACTTTCACACTCGACAACATCAGAGGGTGGCACATTGGAATGAGGTCGGAAGTACGTTTAGCCGCCATGATCCCAGCAATACGTGCTGTCGCCAGTACATCACCCTTTTTATGACCGCCATTGACGATCATTGAGAGAGTCTCTGGCAACATGGTCACACGACCATAGGCTCTTGCTTCACGGAAGCTAACCTCTTTTTCAGAGACATCGACCATTCGAGCCTGACCCTTCTCATCGATATGAGTAAACTCTGACATCAGTGGCTCTCCGTTTGCGCATTGTTGTAGTTTAAAACCGGTTTAGCGTACATCGCTTTCAAAATATCTTTAGCAGCGCCATCAACCTGACTCAGCCTTGACTCAAGTAACGCCAGCCCCTCATCAGTTGCTTCACCTGCAGCGGCTAGATTGGTGGCATGCAAGCGGTAATTTTGGTGTATCTGACGGTCAATTTCTGCCGCCAGCTCTTCTGCCGATTCAAATTCACCTCGAATAGGCTCACCAAAGCCTACATGAACGCGGCCTTTGTCACCGACAATCCCTTTGACGATACTCTGAATATCTTCGAACTCACTCTTCTCATAAGTTCCGCCCTCAGCTTTGGCAGCCAACTCATTGGCTTTAGCCGAGTCACAAGGGTCTAGTTCGTATGCGATAGATACTGGGACAATATTGAGTCGCTCCACCATCTCAGAGAAGCTACGTTGCTTACGCTGAGACATATAGAACATTTTCAGTAGCGCTGGATCTGTACGATCGTCACCATCTTTCGCACGCCCTTCGCGCTGAGCGATCCAGACGGAATGTCCCGTGGTGACACTGTGATCGATGTAACTAGAGAGCTGAGTTAAGGCCGTCATCATCTCACGTCCTTTAGCAGAACGGTTGACGATAAACGACTTGTTCAAACGCATCAGATCTGACACGTAAGGCTTACGCAGCAGGTTATCACCGATCGCAATTCGGACTGTGTCCATCCCTGCATGGTAGAGCATCCAATTCACGAACGCTGGATCCATAGCAATGTCGCGATGATTAGAGACAAACAGATAAGCATCCTCTTTATCGAGCTTATCCAATCCACTGCAACTTAACTTGGTCGTGGATCGTTTGATCATCTTGTTCATGTAGCTTTCAACAAGCTGTTGAAAATCACGAACGGTATCAACATCACCCATGCGTGCCGCTAGATACTGCTTGACGATGGGCCTTAAAAACCATCCCGCCCAACCTGAGGCTTTAGGAAACTGATACTTTGTAATGGCATCCACAAACTCATTATTGTGGAGGAGATCAAACAGAACCTGACCCACTTCATCATCGCGGTAGGGGCGAATCTCTTTATAGGGGTCGTCGTTGTTAACAGCAGTGTGACTCATAGATATCCAGTGTTATAGCAATAGGCGCTTATTTTAGAGCTTTAAGCGCTAATTAGCACCTGCCATCTACCTAAACAAAAACGGGGAGGGTTCATAGAACCATCCCCGTTTAAAAAATGAGTCGAATTAAGGACTATTTGGTCACTAATTCAGGACCCATGATGCTGTAGGGTAGCCAGGTCGAGATCGCTGGCACATAGGTCACAAGAATCAAGAAGACAAAGAGTACCGCGACAAACGGTGCGGCCGCCTTCACGACACGCGACAAGCTCATACCTGTAATCCCCGAGGTTACAAACAGGTTCAAACCGATCGGTGGTGTGATCATACCGATTTCCATGTTAACTACCATGATAATACCTAGGTGAATTGGGTCGATGCCCAACTCCATGGCAATCGGGAATACAACCGGTGCCACAATAACCAATAGACCTGATGGCTCCATGAACTGGCCACCGATCAACAACAGAATGTTGACTGCAATCAGGAATGACCACCAAGTAAAGCCCACATCGAGCATCCACTCAGTCACGTGCTGAGGAATACGCTCAGCCGATAGAGTGTGAGCGAACAACAGTGCATTGGCGATGATGAACATCAGCATCACTGTGGTTTTGGTACCCTCAAGCATGGTCTTACGGCTCTCTTCACCGAACAGTGATGGGAAGAAGGCTGTAATCAGAGTCACAAAGTTACGTTTCCAGATCGCTAAGCCTGCAACAAAGCAGTGAGCAAAACTCTCATTCATGGCGTGACTGCGCTTAATGGTGTAGAAGATGGTCAAGGCGATACTGACCACAGCACCCCAGATTGCACGCTCGCCAGCGGTTACCGTGCTATCTGGATCCGACGTCGCAAAGAACGACAGGATCATCCAGACTAAGAAGAGTGACACACCATAAACCGAACCACTGAAGCCGACTTTCGCGTGTGGCGCATCCGACTCAAGTACCCATGGCGTGTTTTTCAAAGGCCCCATATCGCGATAGATAAAGAGCGCAACAATAATTGAGTAGACCGCCGCAACAACCGCAGCCTCTGTTGGGGTGAATGCGCCTCCGTAGATACCGCCCATGATGATGACGATCAGGAACAGTCCCCAGAATGCATCCTTACCACCACGAACGATGGTACCGAAACCTTTCCACTCCTCTGCAGGCAGGTTTTTAATACGTGCAACCACGTAGATAGCCAGCATCAGCATACCGCCGGCAATTAGACCTGGAATAACACCAGCCAAGAACATACGACCTACCGACACATCCGTCGATGCCGCGTAAACGACCATAACGATAGAGGGCGGAATCAAGATACCCAAAGTACCCGCGTTTGCGATAACACCCGAAGCGAACTCTTTTGAGTAACCCACTTGGCGCATACCGGCGATAGCAATCGTACCGATCGCGACAACAGTCGCTGGCGATGAACCAGAGAGTGCAGCAAACATCATACAGGCCAATACTGACGCCATCGCAAGACCACCACGGAAGTGCCCCACTGACGCAATCGCAAAGTTAATCAAGCGTTTCGCAACACCACCGGTCGACATGAACGACGACGCGATAATGAAAAACGGGATCGCTAAAAGAGTGTAGTGTGTACCGACACCAAACAGCGAAATCGCTACAGACGACAATGAGTCTGTAGAGAAGAAAGTAATAAATAGAATTGAGGATAGGCCTAGCGCCACACCCACAGGAAGACCGATAAAGAGCAGACCCAATACCAGTGCAAATAGAATTAATGCTTCCATCAGTTCAGGCCCTTAATCTTTCAGTGCATCTTTGTGCTCATCAACAAGGTCTTCCGCCTCGTGACCAGCAATGAGGTGATGACGTGCACCGGTCCAAATACCGACAAACGCCTGCAGTGAGCGATAAGCCAACAGAGCCAAACTGATTGGCAGAATAACCAACACCAACCAACGTTGAACACGCTCTTTAACGCCGAACCACTCCATAATGAAGTCAGGCCAACGCATCTCTTCGACACCGATGTTGATCTTGTACATTTTAGCCCAGTACTCAATGGCACCACCGCGGACATCGACGCCCAAGGCTGCCAACCAAGCACTATCAAGAAGAATCAAGGCGTACATCAGCGTTGCAAAAGCTGCAAACAGCGACAACCACTTACCGACCCTGCTAGGTACCGCATTAAGAACGATATCGACACCCAAGTGGGTACCATTCTTAATACCGAAGCTCATCCCCATCAAAATCAGCCATGAGAACATCACCATGCTGAATTCAAGTGCCGCTGACCAACCGGTTCCGAAGGCGTAGCGAGCAATAACCTGACCAAAGGATACGGCCATGATCGAGAAGATGATTAGAACAAGGAAATTCTCTTCCAGTTTTTCCATAAATCTTGGGAAACGTTTCTCTAAGCCCCAGATCACTAGAATAAGAATTAAGAGGTAAAGATGCGGCCACTCCACGTCAGTACTCCAATATGTTGAGCTACATAAGCTCGAGAAAAGGAAAGGACGGGCTCTAAACGAGCCCGTCGATCATCAACCTAAGTTGATTAAGAGTTTGCAGCAGCTTCGATTAGATCAGCACCGATCTTATCTTCAAACTGTTTCCAAACAGGTTTCATAGCGTCAACCCACTCTTTACGCGCAGCATCGTCAAGTGTGTTGATTTTGCCGCCACCCTTAAGGATGTTTTCACGGTTGCCCTGCTCTTTCGCTTTAACTGCTAGGTTAGCTTCGTTAGTCACGTCTTTAGCGATCGCAATGAACTGCTCACGAGCGTCTTTAGGCATAGAGTCTAGGAACTCTTGAGACGTCATGAATAGGTATGCAAGAAGCTGGTGGCTAGTCTCAGTCGTTGAATCTTGCACTTCGAAGAACTTCTTAGTGTAGATGTTTGACCAAGTGTTTTCCTGACCGTCTACAACGCCAGTCTGTAGTGCACCGTAAACCTCTTTAAATGCCATTGGCTGTGGTGAACCGCCCATTGCTGCGATCATCGCTTTAGCAACGTCAGAGTTCTGTACGCGGAACTTTAGACCTTCAGCATCAGATGGTTTTAGTAGTGGTTTGTTGGCAGAGAAGTACTTCATACCAGACATCCAGTAACCTAGGCCTACAAAACCAACATCTTCCATTGCAAGAAGAAGGTCCTGACCAGCATCAGAGTTAGTGAAGCGCATTGCAGCGTCCATATCTTTGAAGATGAATGGAAGGTCGAATACGCCAAACTTAGAAGTGTAAGAACCGAACTTAGATAGTGAAGGCGCTAGGATCTGTACGTCACCTAGTAGAAGCGCTTCAAGCTCTTTAGAGTCACCGAACAGTGTAGAGTTTGGGTAAACTTCGATACACATAGTGCCGTTCATTTCAGCGTTTACACGCTCAGCAAGTTTGTTAGCCGCAACCACTTTAGGGTGAGTTGTACCACCAGTAACGTGTGAAAGTTTTGCAACGATCTCGCCAGCGTCACAGTTAGCCTGTGCAGTAGCAGCCGATACAGATAGAGCCAAGGCAGAAAGGCCAAGAGTTAGTTTTTTCATTATTTACACTCCAGTTTGTATTAGGTCACAACGACCTTGTAAAAAGCACTTTTACAAAGCAGAAAACGTGCCAACAACCTAGATATATATTTATTTTCAACAAGTTAGTGAAAATAAATACAGGACATAAGACTTAAAGGAGGCATTAATGGCGGATGCTCGCCGAAGCTAATCAGCAAGAAGTGGCGGAAAACCGCCACTTAGCAATGCGATGGCTTACTACTGATTGTCGATGTACTTAGCCGCGTCAAATGTACGAATCCAATCGGGATGAAACACCATGACAGCGGTCATAAGAATGCCGTTAATGAGCCCCTCTGGGAACATAATCAACGGCAAGAAGGAGATGTACTCGTGATAAATCGTTTGCCAACTGTGGATACCTGACAAGCCAAGCACAAGCGACAGGGTCAACCCCGAGCTAGCGACTGCAAACCCACCACCAATAAAGGCGGCTAAAAAGAGATAGGCAAAGAAGTTAGGCGGGTATCGTCTCTCAATATATTTAAGAAGCGTGATGGTCAGTGTCGCTGGCACCACAACAATCGCAATTAAATTTATGGCCAGCATATCAAAGCGCTCCACTCCAACTAGAGTGATGCCGAGCATCGCAATCGCGCCAGCCAAGATGGCAAGATCCCAGCCAAACATCAGTGTCAACGCGGTCATACCCAAAAAGTGAACACTCAACCCTTCCGATAGGCCCGCTCTAAAGGTCCAAGTCAACATCAGCAAGACCATAGCGCCGAACAACAGATGCTGAAGTCGAGGCTCAGCCCAAAGCGCTTGAAAAGGCACACGTTTAAAGGCACTCCAGATAGAGGTAACCGCTAAAAGTGCCGCTACCAGATGCCAAATAAGATTGATGTCTAAGATAGGATTTTCCATCTGTTTAATTTACACCGGTCGTGACATTAGGATCGCATCCTCCCTACCCTCTTGACCGATCAGCGGGTAGTAATGTTTACGCAGACCGTCCGTGACAAAACCCACCGATTGATAGAGACGAATCGCCGCCTCATTAGAAGCACGCACTTCCAACATGACACGGCTGATTCCATCCCCAGTGAACTGTTCAAGCTGATCAGTCAGCATCTTCGCCGCCCAACCTTCTCCACGCCGATCAGGCACTACGCCAATGCGGAGCAGTTCCGCTTCATCAAATAACCTTTGGTAGAGCGCAAAGCCGATCGGTTCGTTAGCGTCAAACAGTGTGTAGCAGGGAAAACGATCATCTTGAGATAGATACGTCTGCCATTGAGATTTTGACCAGTAATCAGGAAAGCACTGTTGATCCAGAGCAAACAGTTGATCAATCGTCATCACAGCAGGCATTTCAGAAGATAAACACTAAACCAGTGGCTGAAGATCAGACCAGATCTGCTGTTTAGCGCCAGGCATATTAAGAGCCTGCGAGAGTGATTGGGTCGTTAGATAGTTCAGTCCCGATTGTTGCAGTGGCAGCAGTTGCCCATGAGTCTCATCCACACCTTCACCAACCACCCAATTCGCAAGCCCCTCGCCAAACAGAATAACGGTCTCTAGACCAGACTCTTTCTGCATAAAGCTCAACTGTCGCTGCACATGTTTTCTCGCTTCATGCGGCCCCTGATCCAGGGTTTTACCGGCAAGCATAGGCCACTCAAGCGTAATCGGCAGTGTGATTGATTGTGGTGACTCTCCAAGAGCTTGAACAATGCCCGCCAAAAGACGCTTATGCTTATTGGAGAAGCCTTCGCGAGCACGAATGGGAAGATTATCGATTAGTAGGAGTCGGCCCGCTCGAGCCATAACAATTTTATAACGCGGCGCAGGTTCAAAGCTTCGTTTGACCGAAGTAGTGGGCGATGTTTGAGGCTCTTTAGAACTTTCATCAGCCGTCAACTCAGCAACGGCAGCACGTCTGATGTTAGAAGAACCTACCTCTGCCTCATCGGGAGCGGAGACCTCTAAGGCTTCACCAATCTGAGTAATCGCACGACGCTCAGCATGAGGCTCGACAGGCTTGTGTGCTTGTGGAGCCAACGCCTGCATCACCTCTTCATCGTCACCAAGGAGATCCGCAGGATGAGCAAAGCGATAGACCCAATCAGGCGAAGGCTTTGCTGCTGGCAAGATTTGACGAGGCATCCACTGCTGGATACCAAGCTGATCTAAATAGGCGGCTTGGATTCGAGCCTGCTGAACTGACATGATTAAACCTGTGGGTGCGCTTTTTCCGCGTTAGTATCCAGAAGATTGAGCGCATGGATATAGGCCTTAGCCGATGCAATGATGACATCGGTATCGGCACCTAAACCATTTACGATGCGACCACCCTTCTCAAGACGCACGGTGACTTCACCTTGCGAATCGGTTCCTTCAGTCACGGCATTCACCGAATAGATCAACAGTGTAGAGCCAGAGTTCACCTGTGACTCAATCGCTTTAAAGATAGCATCGACTGGACCACTACCCTCAGCACAGCACGAGTGCTCTTGCCCATCAATACTCACAACTAGATCGGCTTGAGGTGTCTCACCCGTTTGCGATGTCACAGATAGGTTGACCAACTGAAAACGTTCGCTTGACGCTTCGGCACGGCTATTGCTGACCAGCGCCATAAGATCCTCATCAAAGATCTCATGTTTCTTATCGGCTAACACTTTGAAGGCTTGGAAAGCGCTGTTTAGATCAGCATCACTCTTGAACGTAGTACCCAGCTCCTCAAGACGTGATTTAAATGCAGCACGGCCTGAATGCTTACCCAATACCATTTTATTGGTCGTCCAACCGACACTCTCTGCGGTCATGATCTCATAGGTTTCACGGTGCTTCAGTACACCATCTTGGTGAATGCCCGATTCATGAGCAAAGGCGTTAGCGCCGACAATCGCCTTGTTAGGCTGAACAGGGAAACCTGTCACGCTAGACACCAGTTTAGAGGCACCGACAATGTGCTGAGTATCAATATTGGTCTCAAGACCCATAACGTCTTGGCGAGTTTTCAGTGCCATAACGATCTCTTCTAGGGCTGCGTTACCAGCACGCTCACCCAAACCGTTGATCGTACACTCCACCTGACGTGCACCCGCTCCCACGGCTGCCAGTGAGTTGGCGACCGCTAGGCCTAGATCGTTATGACAGTGGACAGAGAAGATCGCTTTATCCGAGTTTGGAATACGCTGAATGAGCTCCCCGATCACCTCAGCAAACTGATGAGGCACGGCGTAACCGACCGTATCAGGGATATTGATAGTACGAGCGCCAGCATCGATCACTTTTTCGATAATACGGCACATAAAATCCAACTCAGAGCGGCTAGCATCCTCTAACGAGAACTCGACATCATCGATCAGATTACGCGCTCGCTTAACGGCATGCACAGCCTGCTCGACAACACGATCAGGCTCCATCTGAAGCTTGTACTTCATATGAATCGGCGAAGTCGCGATAAAGGTATGAATACGACCTTGCGCAGCATTCTTCAGCGCTTCACCCGCACGATCAATATCCGCATCCAAAGCACGAGAGAGTGAACAGACTCGGCTATCTTTGATGTTGTCGGCAATATTTTTCACCGCCTCGAAATCACCAGGACTCGCAATGGCGAAACCCGCTTCAATCACATCAACTTTCATACGTTCAAGCTGACGAGCGATTCGCAGTTTCTCTTCACCGGTCATAGACGCACCGGGACTCTGTTCACCATCGCGCAGCGTGGTATCAAAAATAATAACGCGATCGTTGCTCATAAGGGTCTCCACGAATTTAGGCCGTAGAAATAATTTCTCTAACGGCTCGCTATAAAGAGTAATTGGCCTATGATAGCTTGATGATCGACCAGTAGAAAGGGAAGAGTAGTGAGTGAACCAATGAATGATTTCGATTTTGATCACTTAATTGATCGCCAAGGGACCTGGAGTGACAAGTGGTCTAAATACGCCGGTACAGACATACTTCCAATGTGGGTTGCTGATACCGATTTTCGCTCTCCACAAGCTGTGATTGATGCTTTAAAAACGCGTGTCGATCATGGCGTTTTTGGCTACACCCGCACACCAGAAACACTCAATCAGCTGTTTTCTGAACGCATGCAGCGCCTATACAACTGGACGGTCTCTGCTGAAGATCTAGTCTGGTTACCCGGTCTCGTCTGCGGGCTAAATTTAGCGACCCGCGCTTTAAGCACGGCTGAGCAATCCGTCATCACCGCCCAACCTATCTACCCACCCTTTATGTCCGCTCCCGCTCTCTCTTCGAGGGCGTTGATCACCATTCCCATGAAGGGTCGTGTCATTGATTTTGATGCACTAGAAGAGGCCATTACAGCAGAAACCAGACTGCTACTTTTCTGCAACCCACACAATCCTGGGGGTGGCGTCTACCGCCGTGAAGAGCTCGAGAGGCTCGCACAGATCATTATCGATCAGGATCTATTGATCTGCAGCGATGAGATTCATTGCGATCTCATTTTACAACCTGAACTACAGCACACACCGATCGCGAGTTTGAGTGAAGAGATCGCCTCACGCACTGTGACGCTGATGGCGCCCAGTAAAACCTGGAACATTGCAGGGCTGGCCTGCTCTGTTGCGATCATTCAAAACCCCGAATTAAGAGCGCGATTTAAAAAGGTACGCAAGGGCATAGTGCCCGACGTCAATCTACTGGGCTACACCGCGGCAGAAGCCGCCTACTCACAGGGAGACGAATGGAATCGCAAGCAGTGCGAATATCTGAAGGGAAATAGAGACTACCTGATCTCTGAAATAGGCAAGATTCCCGGCTTAAGCATGCTACCTAACGAGGCCACCTACCTTGCCTGGATCGATGCCAATCAGCTTGGCGTCGACAGCCCACAACAACTGTTTGAATCTCAGGGTGTGGGACTATCTGATGGGGAGGATTTTGGTGCACCTGGATTTGTTAGACTTAACTTCGGGTGTCCAAGATCGCGTATTGAGGAAGCGGTTCGTAGGATGAAGCTGGCCGTCGATTCGCTCTAACAGCGCTCAAACCCGAAAGGGACAACCTCTTTGATACTGCTCGCGCCAACTTTGATCATCAGCAACCGATCAAAACCAAGTGCCACGCCGGCACAAGCTGGAATGCCGGATTCTAGGGCCGAGACTAAACGAGTCTCCAGCGGTCGTCGTGGAAGCCCTGAGGATTCACGCTGCTGATCGTCAGCTTCCAGCCGTTCAGCCTGCTCAGCGGGATCTCGCAGCTCCTGATAACCATTCGCCAACTCCATACCGCCCGCATACAGCTCGAAGCGGGCTGCCACTTTGACACCCTGATCATCCTCAACAACCTCAGCCAACGCAGCTTGAGAGGCGGGAAAATCAAATACTAGCACCGGTTCAATGAGTTTCGGCTCAATCAGATGCGACATGACCAGCTCGAGCCAAGTATCTTTGCGATCATCCGTAAAAGGGCACTCAAAATGGGGCTCAAGCAGAGCTTTTAACTGGTCAATGGTCGCTTGATGAGGATCCATGCCCACAAAGCGTTTAAACAGTTCACGATAACTGAGACGTTCCCAATGCTGCGGCCCCAGCACCGCAGTAACCAGAGCCTGAACTTCATCCATCAGCTGCTGCGCACTGAAACGAGGGCGATACCACTCAAGCATGGTGAATTCAGGATTGTGAAGCCGCCCTACCTCGCCATTCCTAAATGCTTTAGCCAACTGATAGATGGGGCCTGAGTCAGCTGCCAATAGGCGCTTCATGGCGTACTCTGGCGAACTCTGCAGGTAGTAACGCTGCTCTTCAGCCCCGGGGTAACTTGAGTAGGAGACTTCAAGTGAATCGATAAAAGGATCACTGACTGCCGCTTGTGACAGACATTGAGTATCCACCTCCATGACACCGCGTTCAGCAAAAAAAGCGCGCACATCAGCCAGCATCTTTGCTCGCTCACGAAGTGTTAAGATCTCTGCTGTAGGTTGCCAGTGATTTCGATTCATACAGACTCCAAAATTAGAACCAAAAACGGCAGCCGAAGCTGCCGTTTCTATTACGAACCCGTGTTAGGCACGGCTTACGTATTCACCGGTACGAGTGTCGATCTTAAGAACTTCACCCTGGTTGATAAATAGTGGCACACGAACCACTGCACCCGTGCTGAGAGTCGCAGGCTTAGAACCGCCCTGAGCCGTATCGCCTTTAAGGCCTGGATCAGTTTCAGTCACTTCAAGCTCAACAAAGTTAGGAGGTGTCACAGCAATAGGGTTGTCGTTAAATAGAGTGATCATCACTTTGTCACCCTCTTTCAACCACTGCGAACAGTCGGCAACGGCTTTCTCATCCGCAGCGTACTGTTCAAATGTGCTTGGCTCCATGAAGTGCCACATCTCACCATCACTGTAGAGGTACTCCATGTCACGATCCATCACATCGGCTGTTTCAGCTGATTCGTTCGATTTGAAAGTACGCTCCCAAATACGACCCGTCATAAGGTTACGAAGACGAACTCGAGTGAACGCCTGACCTTTTCCCGGTTTAACAAATTCAACTTCAACCATGTTACATGGATCGCCGTCGATCATCACTTTCATGCCAGTCTTAAACTGACCACTTGAAACGTTTCCCATCTCTTTTTCCAAATCATTGATTGAATGTTTGACGAGCATTCTACTTCAAAGGAGAATCGGCTCCAACAGATCGTTTACATTCTTGGAAATTTTGGTCACTTCAATGATGCAGCTGTTGGACATTACGCCAAACTCTTGGCAAGACTCACTGAAAAGTGCCATCACCGATCCTAAAGCCTTACTGGAGAGACTGTCCCTACCCAACGAGCTACTCGAACAGGCTCAAGCGGCTAGCCAGCTCTTCCCATTGCGAGTCCCTCTTGAGTTCCTAAGCCGCATGGAGCTAGGCAATCCAGACGATCCTTTGCTAAAACAGGTCCTTCCGATCAGAGACGAGTTCATTCAAACTCCAGGTTTCACAGAAGATCCGTTAAACGAGAGTGATGCACGCCCGACTCCAGGCGTTGTGCACAAATATAAAGATCGAGCACTGTTGATCTTGAGCGGAGCTTGCGCCATAAACTGTCGTTACTGTTTTCGCAGACACTTCCCTTACTCTGACAACCAGCTTAGTGGGGAGCATTGGCAAAGGGCTCTCGCCTATCTAAAAGAGCATACAGAGTTAAGAGAGGTGATCTTCTCAGGCGGTGATCCACTGGTCACCTCTGATCACCGTTTTTCAAAGATGGTAGCGGATCTTGAAGCCATACCTCATCTCGAACGACTCAGAGTCCACACTCGCCTACCCGTAGTGATTCCATCCAGAGTAACTGATCAACTCAATGACACCTTGCATAAATCAAGGTTCGATTGTGTCGTGGTCCTTCACATCAACCACGCCAATGAAATTGATCAGAGTCTGAACAACGCCGTCACCAAGCTAAAACAGAGTGGTGCAACCATTCTCAATCAAGCGGTGTTGTTAAAAGGGGTTAATGACAGCGCTGATGAGCAGGTCAGACTCTCACGTGCTCTGTTTAGCGCAGGCATCCTCCCCTACTACCTCTTTCTTTTTGATCCTGTCGCAGGGGCCAGTCACTTTGATATCCCGATTGAACGGGGCAAAGAGATCTTTACGCAAATGCAGAGAGAGCTACCAGGGTATCTTGTTCCTAGACTCGCGAAAGAAATTTCAGGCAAAACATCAAAAACCTTGTTAATATCCAGTTAAGGTTTTTGGAGAAAACAACGTGATTGCAAAAAGAATAACAATGCAAAACGCTTTAAAACTGTCCCTGCCAGCACTGGTATTGTCAGGCTGTATCAGCTTGCCAGACACAACAGCTAAGCTGACAACTCAACAGCCCATCACACCCGCTCCACCACAAAAAACCCTGGTTATTCACCAACTTCAGACGGAAGTCATCACCCAAAAAAATGTTGCTGCAGTCATCGACTTTAGCAATCAGACGGATCGCGACCTGGACTACGTGATGTTTAAGACGATCGCTTTCGACGCAGAGGGTAAGGTTATTCCTGCGATGAAGAGCGGCGATGATCATGCCTACTTGAGAATTGCAGGGCCTTTGTCGCCCGAGCATAGAACCGGCGATCAACAGTGGGATAAGGTGTGGGCTGACAGCTCGGTTAGCTGTTTTAGAATTGAGAGTGCCGAACTGATCTTTTCAGACTCAAGCGTAGAGGACTACTCTACGGATCAGATAGAGCTCCAACTACCCACCTTGCAGCCTGCCATCTGTCAGCACGACCAAGGGTCGCTGGCAAGTAACTGATTATCAGTTTCGCGAGGTTATTTACTCCGTGAGGGCATGACTGGAAAAGCGGTGACGGTGCCCTCGGCATCCGTAATACGAGCTTTTCCTCGCTTCTCAACCTCATCAATCTGAATAATGGCCTGCATCGGAACGAAAGAGCGTTTTACACCTGCGAACTCCTGCTGTAGACGATCTTCGGCAGGATCAATCAGCATCTCAGTGTGACTACCAAACACGAAACCCTCTAGCGCAACAAACCCCCACATATCAGCACTGTAAACCTGTTCAACGTAAAGCTCGTAGACTTTATCTTTGTTGATGTAAGTGACGCGATAGAGGCGTTTGGCATCGGCCATTGAGAATCTCCAATCAATCTAAACTTGAGTTGCCTAATCAGGTTAGTGGGGGCGCTCTAAACAATTGCAAGTTCGTTAGCGCCAAAGAGTGCGCTGAGGTATACTTCATCGCCCCAAATGATGGGGCATAGATTCAACGTAACGACAGGTGAAACATGACTAAAAAGCTCTTTATCAAGACACACGGATGTCAGATGAATGAGTACGACTCCGCACGAATGGCTGACCTTCTGGGCGATAGCCACAAGCTGGAGCTAACCGATAATCCAGAAGAGGCTGACGTCCTGCTTCTAAACACCTGTTCAATTCGTGAAAAGGCGCAAGAGAAGGTGTTCCACCAGTTAGGCCGTTGGCGTCTTTTGAAAGAGCAAAAACCCGGATTAATGATCGGGGTAGGCGGCTGTGTTGCAAGCCAAGAGGGCGAAGCGATTCGTGATCGCGCGCCGTTCGTCGATATGATTTTTGGCCCACAGACCCTACACCGTCTTCCCGAGATGATTGAAGATACAAAGGGGGGCAAGGTCGGTATCGTTGATGTCAGCTTCCCAGAGATCGAAAAGTTCGACCACCTCCCCGCTCCTAAAGTTGAGGGGGCAGAGGCATTTGTTTCAGTCATGGAAGGTTGTAGTAAGTACTGTACTTTCTGTGTCGTGCCCTACACCCGTGGCGAAGAGGTCAGCCGCCCGCTGGATGATGTGATAGCCGAGTGTGTTGAGCTGGCTGAACAGGGCGTGCGTGAAGTCAATCTACTGGGCCAAAACGTCAACGCTTACCTCGGTGCGACTCATGACGGTGATACGGCTGATCTGGCTGAGCTGATTCGCACCATTGCCGCGATTGAGGGTATCGATCGTATTCGTTTCACTACTTCACACCCTGTAGAGTTTACCGACAGCCTGATCGAGGTTTATGACGAAGTGCCGGAATTGGTGAGTCATCTTCACCTACCGGTTCAGAGTGGCTCTGACCGCATACTGATGGCGATGAAGCGCGGCCACACGGCGATTGAGTACAAGTCGAAATTACGTCGAATCAAGGCGAAGCGTCCAGATATCAGCTTCTCGTCGGACTTTATCATCGGCTTCCCAGGTGAAACGGATGCCGACTTTGAGGCGACCATGAAGCTAATCGAGGATATAGGTTTTGATACGTCGTTCAGCTTCATCTACAGCCGTCGCCCAGGCACCCCTGCGGCAGACCTGCCTGACGACGTATCGGAAGAGACGAAGAAACAACGCCTACACATTTTGCAAAGCCGTATCACTCAGAACGCTTTGCAGATCAGCCGCCGCATGGTCGGAACCACTCAACGCATTCTGGTCAACGGTTACTCGCGTAAAGACCCTGGCCAACTATCGGGTCGCACGGAGAACAATCGTGTTGTGAACTTCCGTTGCGATAATCCAGACCTGATTGGTCACTTCGCCGATGTCCGCATTGCTGAAGCGCTTCCGAACTCGTTGATCGGTGAGTTAGTTAGCTCCGAGCTGGATCAATAATGAGCGAAACACAATCTTTCCACATCAACCTACAGCCTGAAGATGGCGCAGCCTTGGCTAATCTAGTCGGCCAGTTTGATGAGCACTTACGTCTGATTGAAGAGCGCACCGGAGTCCAAATCGGTAACCGTGGATTCCAGTTCAAAGTTGAAGGTGCAATTCAGGCCGTTCGCCCGGTCTGCACACTGATTGAAGCACTGTACAAAGAGTCTCTAAACGGCAAACCACTTGCCCCATCAGACATTCATCTATCGCTACAACACTCAGGCATTTCACAAACTGATGTGAAATCGACTGCGACGGATGATGTCACTATTCGTACTCGAAAAATGACGATTCGACCTCGCGGGGAGAATCAGCAAAAGTACGTTCAGTCGATTCGTTACCATGACATTAACTTTGGTATCGGACCTGCCGGCACCGGTAAAACCTACCTTGCGGTTGCTTGTGCGGTTGAGGCCCTTGAGCGCGAAGAGGTCAGTCGAATACTACTGGTTCGCCCTGCCGTCGAAGCGGGTGAAAAACTCGGTTTTCTACCCGGCGATCTGACTCAGAAAGTCGATCCCTACTTACGCCCTCTCTACGACGCACTCTATGAGATGATGGGCTTTGAGAAGGTAGCACGCCTGATCGAAAAGAATGTCATAGAGATCGCACCCTTAGCTTACATGCGCGGCAGAACGTTGAACGGCTCGTTTGTCATTCTTGATGAGTCACAAAATACGACACGCGAGCAGATGAAGATGTTTCTTACCCGCATAGGGTTTGGCTCAACAGCGGTTATCACTGGGGATAAAACCCAGGTCGACCTACCACGCGGCGCTAGCTCAGGCCTAATTCATGCGATGCAGGTACTGGACGGGGTGAAAGGGATTGGATTTACCCACTTCGAAGCGAAAGATGTGGTTCGTCACCCTATCGTGCAGCACATTGTACGTGCTTATGAAGCGTACGAAGCCAAACATACAGACGAGCGTAAATAGTGATTCATTTAGAGGTTATTCGCGCTGTTGATAGCAACTCACTCCCGAGTGATGAGCAGTTTCAATCCTGGGCCGAATTAGCGGCATCACAGCTATCGGGCGAAGCTGAACTATGCATTCGTATCGTTGATGAAACCGAGAGCCAGACACTGAATCGTGAATATCGCGGTAAAGACAAGTCGACCAACGTACTCTCTTTTCCGTTTGAAGCACCTCCGGGCTTCCCTGGCAATATATTAGGTGATCTAGCGATTTGTGCCGCGGTTGTAGAGCGCGAAGCAACCGAACAAAACAAACAGATTCATCACCATTGGGCTCACATGGTGATCCATGGGGTATTGCATCTACTTGGATTCGATCATATAAAGGATGAAGAAGCCGAGGAGATGGAGTCACTTGAACGAGAACTGCTCGCTCAACTCCAAATCCCAGACCCCTATATTTGAGGCAACCACACACTATGAGTGAAGACCGATCGAGCGGCTCATCCAAAAGCTTTTTTAGCAAACTTGCTTCAGCTTTTTCGGATGAGCCCAAAACCCGCGAAGACCTGTTTGAAGTTCTTTATGAGGCCAACGACACTGGCCTACTAGACCAAGATGCGCTAACGATTGTAGAAGGCGCTATACAAGTGACCGACATGCAAGTGCGTGACGTCATGATCCCTAGATCACAAATGGTCTCGGTACAGATCGATCAATCTGCCCACGAATTTATGCCACTGGTCATCGACAGTGCACACTCTCGCTTTCCTATTGCAGGTGAAAACCCAGATGAGATCGTCGGCATTCTTCTTGCCAAGGATCTTCTTCCCTATGCACTGGACGGCCGCTTAGAACAGTTCAGTCTCGCTGAGCACCTTCGCAAAGCAACCTTCATTCCTGAAAGTAAGCGACTGAACGTCTTGCTACGTGAATTCCGTGTCACACGCAATCACATGGCCATCGTCGTTGATGAGTACGGCGGAATTGCCGGTCTTATTACCATCGAAGACGTGCTCGAACAGATCGTCGGGGATATCGAAGATGAGCACGACGAAGATGAAGACGAGGGCAACATCAAAGCCTTTGAAGATGATGGCTTCATTGTCAAAGCGTTAACCCCTATCGAAGACTTTAACGAGTACTTTGACGTCGGCCTACCTGATGATGAGTTCGATACCGTGGGTGGACTGGTGACACGTCAATTTGGTCACCTACCCGATAAAGGGGAGACGATTCGACTCGATGACTTCACCTTCACCGTGCTAGCGTCTGAAAACCGCAGAATTAGACTGCTACAGGTTAAGCACCACAAGGAGTAGTGATGCTGCTCCAGCCTCTTGTGAATAGGACTTTGGCGGTTGCTGCAGGGGCAATAGCGACACTCGCTTTTGCCCCTTTTAGTTACCCGCTATTAGCGATTGTCTCTATTGCCACCCTCTACTTGCTGACCCTTAAATCCGATTCAGCGTTCCTGATGGGTTGGCTCTATGGTTTGGGATACTTCACCGCCGGTGTCTCTTGGGTCTATGTGAGTATTCACTTACACGGTGGCATGGGTGTTTTAGCCGCCGCACTGATGACTCTCATGTTCACTGGCGCGTTAGCGATACTCTTTGCCGCACAAATTTGGCTCTACAAACGCCTGTTTACTGACGGCTCAGCACCAGGATTTGTCGCTCTTTGGATCTTGTTTGAATGGGTGAGAAGCTGGCTATTTACCGGCTTCCCTTGGCTGCTCATCGGCTATGCGTTCATCGATACACCACTTATCTCATTAGCCCCGATCGGCGGCGTGTGGCTAGTGTCGGCGATGGTTCTGATCATTGCTGTCTCGGCTTCCCATGTCATCCACCGTAAAAAACCGACCCCTCTCCTACTGATCCTTGCGATATTAGGTGCCTCTTACCTTATTCCGTCACACTGGACAGAGAGTTCAGAAAAGACCGTCTCGATCACATTAATACAGCCCAATTTAGCCCAAGAGTCTAAGTGGCAAATTGAGCAAGTTGATCGACACATACAGAACATTATTAATTTAAGCGTCCAAGCGCCCGCTACCGATCTACTCATTTGGCCTGAGACCGCCGTACCCAAATTAATAGGCCGCGCCATCAACCAGATCAGTCCGCTAGTGGAGATCCTCAACCAACAAGGCACCACGTTAATTTCAGGTTTCCCAAGAAAAGAGTGGAGTGAGAGCCAACAACGAAACCTGTACCACAACTCGGTGGGCACGTTGACGGGTAAAATCAGCCTGTACGACAAACAGAGACTGGTCCCTTTTGGGGAGTACATTCCCTTTGAAAATCAGTTGCGAGGGCTGATCGCCTTTTTTGATCTCCCCATGTCTAGCTTTAGCTTGCCAGAACAACCAACTTTTCAGGTAGAGACACCTCAGGGGTCGCTGGCGGGCGCAATCTGTTATGAGATCGCCTACCCAGAGTTGGTCAGAGAGAATGCCAATCAGAGTGACATGATTCTGACGCTCTCTAATGACACCTGGTTCGGCGGATCTCATGGCCCAGATCAGCACTTTGAGATCGCCAGAATGCGTGCTATCGAAAATGGTAGGCCCGTGATAAGAGCCACCAACAACGGCATATCAGGATTCATTGATGCCAAGGGTCAAGTCTTAGCGACCGCACCCAGATTCGAGACGGCGATCCTAACCCATGAGATCGCCCCAAGCATGGGCCAAACCCCCTATCAACAGTTGGGGTTGTGGCCAGCGCTTATCCTTGCTGCAGCACTGTTATTAGCCGCGCTATTTAGACATCGCTCGTTCAAACAGAACCGCTGAACAGTCACGACAAGGCTGTAATTTTTGACTCTCGCTCAGCATCTGCTTAGCTCCACACTGTGTACAGACAAACTGTCCAGGTAGCGCGATTTCACCGGCGGCGTAGTGCGCTTCACCATGACTCAACTGCTCACGGAGTAACTCTTGTTCGATACGGGTTTTATCGGCCACTCTCATCAAGCGATCGACAATTCCCTTCTCCAATACGGCAAGATCCAGCTCTAACCAATCAGCCAGCGCTCCGCCGACCTTTTGAACACCGATTGAGAACTGCTTCAGATCACGCATTAGGTAGGCTTTTAGCAGGGCCGCTTCATCTGCAGACATATCAAGCGCTGTCTGCTCCAGATCAACCGCTTCATTGACCGCTAAGGTAAGTTTCTCAAGCGTCACTTCACTGGCACCATCGAGAGAATCCATCACTTGATCGACCAATTGATCATAACGGCCAGAATCGAGCTTATCTTGGTTTGTATCACTCATAAGCAAACTCCTTTTAAGAGCGGATTATTCAGCAGCCAAACCTGTCGGCGCGACCGCATCTGATGTATCCTATGCAGTATTGAACAGTATTAATGAAATAACCATTGAGCGGTGTCATTTCTTAGCAAAGTAATTTGCTCCAAGAACAATAATGCCGTTTTTATGTTTGCAGAATATAGAGACCGATGAACGAACAGTACCAACCCCAGGATATTGAACCAAAAGTCCAGCAGCAGTGGGAAGAATCCGGCGCATTCAACGTTGAAGAGGATTCCAGCAAAGAGAAGTTTTACTGCCTCTCGATGTTCCCTTACCCAAGTGGTCGCCTGCACATGGGCCACGTACGTAACTACACCATCGGTGATGTCGTCTCTCGATACCAGCGCATGCAGGGAAAAAACGTTCTTCAGCCTATGGGTTGGGACGCCTTTGGCCTACCAGCTGAAAACGCTGCACTTAAAAACAATGTGCCTCCTGCTAACTGGACCTACAGCAATATCGATTACATGCGTAATCAGCTTAAACAGATGGGCTTTGGTTACGACTGGGATCGCGAGCTAGCGACCTGTCACCCGGAGTACTACCGTTGGGAGCAGTGGTTCTTTACTCGTCTTCTTGAGAAAGGTCTGGTCTACAAGAAAGAGGCCGAGGTGAACTGGGACCCAGTTGACCAAACCGTTCTGGCTAACGAGCAAGTGATCGATGGTCGCGGTTGGCGCTCTGGCGCGATTGTTGAGCGTAAGAAAATCCCTCAATGGTTTCTGAAAATTACTGACTACGCAGACCAACTACTGGAAGATCTAGAGAAGCTGGATCACTGGCCAGAACAGGTCCGCACTATGCAGCGCAACTGGATCGGCCGCTCTAAAGGAGTTGAGCTGAAATTTGCGGTGCCTAACAAAGGTGATCTAGAGGTCTTCACAACCCGCCCTGATACGCTGATGGGTGTTACCTATGTAGCCGTTGCACCACAACACCCTCTAGCACTTGAAGCAGCCGAAAATAACCCAGAACTTGCTAGCTTTATTGATGAGTGTCGTCACCAAAAAGTCGCCGAAGCTGACATGGCGATGATGGAAAAACGCGGCATGCCATTAGGCATCGAAGCCACTCACCCTCTCACTGGTGAAATGGTGCCGGTTTGGACAGCAAACTTTGTTCTGATGGATTACGGTTCAGGCGCTGTCATGGCGGTTCCGGGTCACGACCAACGTGACTGGGAGTTTGCAACCAAATACGGACTGAACATCAAACAGGTCATCAAGCCTCTGTCTGACGATCAGACTGTCGACTTGACGCAAGAAGCGTTCACAGAGAAAGGCGTTCTGTGCAACTCGGGTGACTTTGACGATCTAGAGTTCGAAATGGCGTTTAAAGCCATTGCAACTGAACTGAACAACAAAGGTCGCGGTCATACAACCATCAACTTCCGCCTTCGCGATTGGGGTGTTTCACGCCAACGCTACTGGGGCGCACCGATCCCGGTTGTTAACTGTAATAGCTGTGGATCAGTACCCGTACCTGAAGATCAGCTGCCTGTGCTTCTGCCAGAAGAGGTAACCTTCGACGGCGTCGGTTCACCGATTAAAAAGATGGAGAGCTTCATCAAAACAAGCTGTCCAAAGTGTGGCGCAGATGCAGAACGCGAAACGGATACCTTCGACACCTTCATGGAGTCAAGTTGGTACTTTGCTCGCTATGCAAGCCGTTACTCAGACAGTGCGATGCTGGATCCTCAAGCAGCCAACTACTGGCTCCCTGTTGATCAGTACATCGGTGGTATCGAGCACGCTATTTTGCACCTACTCTACTCACGCTTCTATCACAAACTACTGCGTGACGAGGGTCTAGTAAACTCTGATGAACCTTTCACTCGCCTACTCTGTCAGGGCATGGTTCTAGCCGATGGCTACTACTACGAAGATGAACAGGGCGGTAAGGTTTGGATCTCACCGGTTGATGTAGAGACTGAGACAGACGAGAAAGGTCGTGTGACCAAAGCCACTCATAAAGAGACGGGTAAAACGCTGATTCACGACGGCATGTCCAAGATGTCTAAGTCGAAAAACAACGGCATCGACCCTCAGGTTATGATCGATCGATACGGCGCCGATACGGTTCGTCTATTCATGATGTTTGCGGCACCACCAGAACAGTCACTAGAGTGGTCTGACTCAGGTGTGGAAGGTGCACACCGTTTCATCAAACGTCTCTGGAAACAGGCACACGACCATATCGCAGCCGGCCCAGCATCAACTTTAGACACGTCCAAGCTGAATGATGGGCAGAAAGAGCTGCGCCGTAAGACTCATGAAACCATCCAAAAAGTGACGGATGATATTGAGCGCCGCCAGACATTCAATACAGCCATTGCCGCTGTCATGGAGCTTTCAAACAGTATCGGTCGATTCAACGATGACTCCGAGCAAGGACGTGCTTGTAAACAAGAAGCGCTTAGCGCTGCTGTCCAGCTGTTGTCCCCGATCATTCCACACGCAGCCGATCAGCTGCTGACTGAACTGACGGGTGCAAGCCAAAATGATAGCTGGCCAAGCGTTGATGAATCCGCTTTGGTACGTGATAACATCGAGATGATTGTGCAGGTTAATGGCAAACTTCGTGCTCGTATCAATGTTGCCGCCGATGCCGATAAGGACACAATTTTGCAACTGGCCCTGGCTGAAGCTAATGTTCAGAAATACATGGAAGGCCTAACGCTGCGCAAAGAGATTGTTGTACCAGGCAAACTGGTCAACATCGTCGTCAGCTAGGAGTAAAAGATGAAGTTGTCACGTACGTTCGTTGCAGGTTTCGCCATGCTGTTTCTAACAGCTTGTGGCTTCCACCTAAAAGGGCTTTATGAGGTACCACCAGCGTTACAGCAATTAACTCTGGTCGAAAACACCACACAGCCCACTTCGTTAGGCAGAGAGCTGACAACTCAACTGCAACGCAACGGCGTGACCCTAACATCCCGAGCTAAGCTTAAACTGATCGTTGAATCGGCACGCTACAATCGCCGCGCGGTGATTCTTGATGCCAATGCCGATGCACAAGAGTACGAATTAAGCGGTGAAGCTCAATTTGCCATCTATCAAGGTGATAGCACAGCGCCCGCCATTGAGCGCCGAGTCAATGTTCAACGCAGTGTTACCGAAACTTCAGACACCTTGGCACAAGAGACTCTGGAAGAGCGCTACCGCACAGAGATCAATCGTGCACTGGCTGAACAGATTATTCGCCAATACCTAAGTTTCGTTCCGCGCTAACCTATGAAAGTTAGAGTTGATCAGCTACCTCAGCAGCTCAACAAGCTAAATACCTCGCTACCGGTCTACCTTGTAACCGGGGACGAAACACTTCAACACGACGAAAGCTGTGACGCCATTCGAGCCCATCTTCGCGGTCTAGAATTCACTGAACGAGAGCTCTATCACATCGATTCCAGCTTTAACTGGGACAGCCTGATGGAGGCCGCCAATAGCCTCTCTCTATTTGCAGAGCGCAAAATTATTGAGTTACGACTCGGTTCACAAAAGATCAAAAAAGCCGAATCAGATCTGCTACAACGCTATCTAGAGAACCCTGCGCCCGATACGGTGATATTCATTTTGGCTGATCGACTCGATGCCGGTGCGAAAAAGAGCGCCTGGTTCAAGCTGGTCGAAAAGCTCGGGCTAGTGGTTGAAATCTGGCCCATTGAAGTTGACCAACTCCCGCGCTGGCTAGCGACACGCCTTCAATCTTTTCCAATCTCTATGGATCAAGAGGCGATCGGCGTCTTAGCCGATCGTGTAGAGGGCAACCTACTCGCGGCACAACAAGAGTTAGAGAAGCTCTCTCTGCTCTACCCCAACCAAACCCTTGATGCCAACCAGGTTGCCGAGGCGGTTGGCGACATGTCACGATTTGATGCCTTTGCACTTGCAGATGCGGCGATACAAAGACAACCTGCAAGAGTACAACACATTCTGCAGGCGCTAAGACAAGAGGGTGTCGAACCGACCTTCATACTCTGGGCCATTTCACGTGAGTTGCGCACGCTAAGCAGCGTGATTACAGAGATATCAGAAGGGAAGAATTACGATACGATTGCGAACAGACTGAGACTGTTTAGCAAACGTAAAACCGCTATTCGCAATGCCAGTCGTCAGATTAAAGTCTCGGAGATTGAGCAGTTACTGCGACTTTGTGGACAAGCTGATCAGGCCGTTAAAGGACAACTACCGACCGACCCCTGGTTAATAATTGGACAGATCTGCTTACGCCTAGCGGGTGTCGAGATGGCTTCACTCCATACCCAACACTCAGCCCCTTAAGCGAGCCTAACCACCTCAGACCTTAGCTACTTGGCTCCCGCAAAAGAGAGCTGCCGCCACGCCTCATAAACAACAATGGCACAGGCATTAGACAGATTCAAACTGCGTGAATCAGGACACATCGGCAAGGTAATTGCATCGGTCGAATCGATGACACTCTGAGGCAGACCCCGTGTCTCCGGGCCCAATAGAATCATATCACCCGATGCAAAATCAGCATCGGTATAGGCGCGATCCGTTTTGGTCGTCATCGACCATACTTTTCTTGGGGAGACTGATTGAATACAGGCTTCTAATGACTCATGAACTTTCATAGAGGCAAACTCGGCATAATCCAATCCCGCTCTGCGCAGGCGCTTATCATCCAGCTCAAAGCCGAGGGGTTTAATCAAATGAAGGGAGAAACCCGTGTTAGCACACAGGCGAATAATATTTCCGGTATTGGGTGGTATCTCGGGTTCGTAAAGAGCAACGTGAAGCATATCGGCACCTAAACTGTTAGATGCCGATTGTAGCATTAAGCGACTCTAATCCGCCTCAATACCCAGCTCTTTTAGCTTGCGGGTTAGGGTATTTCGCCCCCAGCCTAAAAGTTCAGACGCATCACGTTTACGGCCACCCGTATGTTTAAGCGCAGTCTCTATCAACACCTGCTCAAACTGACGTTCAGCCTCTTTGAGGATGCCCCTCTCCCCTTCAAAGAGACGCTGATCAGCCCAGCCACGCAGTGCTTGTTCCCAATTACCATGAACAACAGGGCGTTCATTTGAGGACTCTAGAAGCTCTGGTGGTAAATCAGAGACAAGAACCTCTCGACCAGACGCCATCACGGTAATCCAGCGACAGGTGTTTTCCAGCTGTCGCACATTACCTGGCCAAGTCAGATCGCGCAGAAAACGCTCTGTTTCCGGCTTAAGAATCTTAGTCTCAACGCCCAGCTCTTTCGCCGAACGTGACAAAAAGTGGCGAGCGAGACGAGGAATATCTTCACGACGCTCATTTAACGAGGGGATGTGAACTCGAATCACGTTTAGACGGTGGAACAGATCCTCACGAAACTTGCCCTCTTTAACGAGGTTTTCGAGATTTTGGTGGGTAGCTGCAATGATTCGAACATCAACTTTAACCGGTGTATGACCACCGACACGGTAGAACTCACCGTCAGCAAGAACACGCAAGAGTCGAGTTTGAGTATCCGCAGGCATATCGCCGATCTCATCAAGGAACAGTGTGCCACCATCGGCCTGTTCAAAGCGGCCACGGCGCGAAGCTTGAGCTCCGGTAAAGGCACCCTTTTCATGCCCGAACAGTTCAGACTCAATCAAGTCATGTGGAATAGCCGCCATGTTCAATGGAATAAACTCATTACCCGCACGCGGACTGTGGCGATGCAGAGCATGGGCCACCAGCTCTTTACCTGTACCAGACTCACCATTGATCAATACAGTAATCGGGGAATGAGACAGACGACCAATGGCACGGAACACCTCCTGCATAGCCGGCGCCTCACCAATGATCTCAGGTGTATCATCTTCAACAATCACTTCGGTTTGTTGACGCTGCTCTTCAACGTGCTGCACCGCTCGCTGAACCAGCGCTACCGCCTCATCAATATCAAATGGCTTAGGCAAGTACTCAAAGGCACCACCTTGATAAGAGGCAACCGCGGAATCTAAATCTGAGTGAGCGGTCATGATGATAGTCGGAATGTCTGCATAATCAGCTTGAAGCTGCTCTAGCATCTCAAGACCATCAATGCCCGGCATACGAATATCGCTGATAATCACATCAGGCTGTTCACGCTTAATTTTTCGCAGCAACGCATCGCCCGACTCAAACACTTCTGTCGCCAAGCCACTGCCAGAGATCGCTTTCTCTAAAACCCAACGTATTGAGCGATCATCATCTACTATCCAAACGGTTGCTGGCTTAGACATCTCAACTCTCCAAAGGAATTAAAATTTTAAAATTTGTTGTACTGGGTTTCGAGGCGACCTCGATTAAACCCTGGTGCTGACCAATAACAGATTGGGCAATCGATAGTCCCAACCCAGACCCTTCCGCACGACCGGTCACCATCGGATAGAACACGGAATCTAAAAGATCCTTTGGTATGCCCGGACCGTTATCGATAATCTCTACGCAGCAGACCAGTCGATGCTGCTCTGCGCCCAGCGTAATTCGTCTGAGCGCTCGTGTTCTCATACGGATTTGCGGAGCGGCTGTTTCAGACTCTTTCAGGGCCTGCATCGCATTTCTGCAGATGTTTAAAACCGCTTGGATCAACTGTTCACTGTCGCCGTTAAACTCCGGCAGACTTGGGTCGTAGTCACGAACCAACTGAATCTCTTGCTCGCTTTCAACTTCAATCAGAGCACGCACACGCTCGAGCACCTCGTGAATGTTCACCGGGTGTATGTTGGGCTTCTTGTAAGGCCCCATCAGACGATCCACCAGATTTCTTAACCGATCCGCTTCATCGATGATAATTCCGGTGAACTCTTTAAGCCCCTCATCATCCAGCTCGCGCTCTAGCAACTGTGCAGAGCCGCGAATCCCGCCCAACGGGTTCTTGATCTCATGTGCCAAGCCACGCACAAGCACTTTGGCGGTGGCATGTCGATTCAACATCTCCTCTTCACGCTCAATTCGAACCAGGCGATCACGTGGGTGCAACTCCATCAGTAGAAACCCATTCGGTAACCTTGAGATGGTGTAATCCGTCATCAACTCGTTACCACCAAAGGTAATCAGAGCGGCTTCGCGTTTACTGACATGCTGTCCCGTCGCAGAGACACTCTCTAATAGCTTGAGCTCCTCTTCGGAACCAATAAAGAGATACTCGATGTGTGAATTTTTTAAGCGTTTAAAGCTACCCTCTAACAGAACCTCAGCGGCCGGATTCATATACTTCAACTCGAACTTCTGCCCCAGTACCAATACAGCCGTATTGAGGTTTTCAAGAATCAATTTGTACTGTTGCGATCCGAACATTAGGTATTCCCAAGGGTTTTGATGACTTAACAGCTCTACTCTAGCGTTAAGCCTTAATAGCTCTACTTAATAAGCAAAAAGGTTGCCAACTCAGCGAAACCCAGTAACCACGGGCTTTTGAGTTTTAGCATGCACAATAGAATGGCATATATGAAGATATTATGCACCATTTTGGTGCGAGGTGTTTTGTGCGCATCCATGCGCCTGCAGGATACCGTTCGTCCTGAACAAAAAAACCCGGCAGGTGCCGGGTTTTTTGAATCGATAAGATCTTAAACTGAGTAGTAAAGATCGTATTCGATTGGGTGAGTTGTCTGGCTCACTTGAGCACACTCTTCACGCTTAAGTTCGATGTAAGCGTTTAGCATGTCTTCAGTGAATACGCCGCCGCGAGTTAGGAACTCGTGATCAGCTTCTAGAGCGTCCAGAGCTTCTTCTAGTGAAGAACAAACCTGTGGGATCTGAGCAGCTTCTTCAGCTGGTAGATCGTAAAGGTCTTTGTCTGCTGCATCGCCAGGGTGGATCTTGTTCTGGATACCGTCAAGACCCGCCATCATTAGCGCAGAGAACGCTAGGTATGGGTTAGCGATTGGATCAGGGAAGCGTGTCTCGATACGACGGCCTTTAGGGCTAGTTACGTATGGGATACGGATAGAAGCTGAACGGTTACGAGCTGAGTAAGCTAGCATAACTGGTGCTTCGAAGCCTGGAACAAGACGCTTGTACGAGTTAGTACCTGGGTTACATAGAGCGTTAAGCGCTTTAGCGTGCTTGATGATACCGCCGATGTAGTAAAGAGCTTCTTCAGATAGGCCCGCGTATGCGTCGCCAGCGAAGATGTTAACACCGCCTTTAGATAGAGACTGGTGAACGTGCATACCAGAGCCGTTGTCACCAACGATTGGCTTAGGCATGAACGTAGCTGTTTTACCGTAAGCGTGAGCAACGTTGTGAACTGCGTACTTAAGAATCTGAACTTCGTCAGCTTTCTTAACAAGGGTGTTACCTGCCACACCGATTTCACACTGACCAGCAGTTGCTACTTCGTGGTGGTGTACTTCTACGTGCAGACCCATCGCTGTCATCGCGTCACACATTGCAGCACGAAGATCGTGTAGAGAGTCTACTGGTGGTACTGGGAAGTAACCGCCTTTAACGCGTGGACGGTGACCTGTGTTACCGCCTTCGAATTTGCTGTTAGAAGACCATGCAGCTTCTTCAGAAGATACAGTGTAGCCACAACCAGACATGTCAGAGTGGAAGTGAACTTCGTCAAATACGAAGAACTCTGGCTCTGGACCGAACATAGCGCTGTCAGCGATACCTGTTGATTTCAGGTACTCTTCTGCACGCTTAGCAACAGAACGTGGATCACGCTCGTAACCAAGACCTGTAGCAGGCTCAACGATGTCACAACGGATGATGACTGTTGCATCTTCAGAGAATGGATCAACGATAGATGAAGAGTCATCTGGACGAAGGATCATGTCAGAGTCGTTAATACCCTTCCAACCTTGGATAGATGAGCCATCAAACATTTTGCCGTCTTCGAAGAAGTCGTCACCCATTTCGTGAACTGGGATAGTTACGTGCTGCTCTTTACCTTTAGAGTCTGTAAAGCGAAGGTCGATCCACTTCGCGTCAGTTTCTTTGATCAGATTTAGTGTCTGTTCAGACATTATGGCTCTCTCCATTATCAGATATTGCCAGACTAGTAGCCTTGGGTTTAAGCCTGCACCATGCAAGCTCAGTCTTCCTAACGAGCTAGCAAACAGTATGCCAACTCGAAAAAAGTCTTTATTTACGGTGATTTACCGCATCAGCAACGAATCACCAATGACAATAAACGCACCAATTTGATGCACACCTAAAACATACGCACCACAATGGTGCTTTAAACTATTACTAGTCTGTCGATGTGTGCCAATATGATACTCCAGCCAAAAAATTTTGCACTAGATTCGCTTCTAACAATTGTTCATATGGTCCAAATTTATTGGCTATTAATTCGCCTTGATCACGCTCGACGCGTATAATCCGCGGATCTTTAATTAATGAGACTCACCTCGTGATCGAAAATCTTCGCAATATCGCCATCATCGCACACGTCGACCATGGCAAAACCACCCTAGTTGATAAACTTCTAGAGCAGTCAGGTACCCTTGGCCGTCGTGATGAAGGCGCTGAGCGCGTCATGGACTCAAACGACCAAGAGAAAGAGCGTGGCATTACCATCCTTGCCAAAAACACCGCCATCACTTGGAACGACTACCGCATCAACATCGTCGATACTCCTGGGCACGCCGATTTCGGTGGTGAGGTAGAGCGTGTTATGTCGATGGTTGACTCGGTCCTTCTGCTTGTTGATGCAGTTGATGGTCCAATGCCACAAACACGCTTCGTTACTCAGAAAGCCTTTGCACGCGGCCTTAAGCCAATCGTTGTTATCAACAAAATCGACCGTCCTGGTGCACGTCCAGATTGGGTTATGGATCAGGTTTTCGAACTGTTCGACAACCTAGGCGCTACCGATGAGCAGTTGGACTTCCCGATTGTCTACGCCTCAGCGATCAACGGTATTGCGGGTGATGATCACGAAGCTATGGCTGACGATATGACGCCTCTATTTGAAGCGATCATCAAGCACGTTGATGCGCCTCACGTCGATACAGAAGGTCCATTCCAGATGCAGGTCTCTGCGTTGGACTACAACAGCTTTGTCGGTGTTATCGGTGTGGGTCGTATCTCACGCGGTAAGATCTCTACCAACACGCCTGTTAAAGTCATCGATTCACACGCAAAAATGCGTTCAGGTCGTATCCTTAAGATCATGGGCTACCACGGTCTTGATCGTGTCGATGTCGACAGTGCACAAGCAGGTGACATTGTCTGTATTACCGGTCTAGACGAACTCAACATCTCAGATACGCTGTGTCACCCAGATGTTGTTGAAGCACTACCAGCACTCTCTGTCGATGAGCCAACCGTCTCTATGACATTCCAGGTCAACGACTCTCCGTTTGCCGGTAAAGAGGGCAAATTCGTTACCAGCCGTAACATCAAAGAGCGTCTAGAGCGCGAATTGATTCACAACGTAGCACTGCGTGTAGAGCCGGGTGATAGCCCTGAGAAATTCCGTGTATCAGGTCGTGGTGAACTTCACCTATCGGTACTGATTGAGACCATGCGCCGTGAAGGCTTCGAACTTGGCATCAGCCGTCCTGAAGTAATTCAGAAAGAGGTAGATGGCGAAATCCACGAACCTTACGAGATCGTTATGATCGACGTTGAAGAGCAGCACCAGGGCTCGATCATCGAAGAGCTAGGCATGCGTCGCGGTGACATGACGAATATGGAAGTTGACGGCAAAGGCCGCTGTCGCCTGACCTTTATGATCCCTTCTCGCGGTTTGATCGGCTTCCGTAGCCAATTCCTAACCATGACGTCTGGTACTGGTATCATGAACTCAATCTTTGACCACTACGGTGT
Organism: Marinobacterium sp. xm-m-312; assembly: GCF_013283295.1. NCBI lineage: Bacteria > Pseudomonadati > Pseudomonadota > Gammaproteobacteria > Oceanospirillales > Oceanospirillaceae > Marinobacterium > Marinobacterium sp. xm-m-312. The sequence continues at coordinate 64,517 of NZ_WBYS01000010.1, forward strand.
GGTGAAAGAGGGTGAGACGGTGACTCGTAACAACGGCGTACTGGTTTCGATGGTTAACGGTAAAGTACTGGGCTACGCACTCTTCTCTCTTCAGGAGCGCGGTCGCCTCATGATCGGTCCAAACATTGAAGTGTACGAAGGCATGGTCATTGGTATCCATAGCCGCTCGAATGACCTAACGGTTAACCCAACCAAAGGTAAGCAGCTAACCAACGTCCGAGCCTCAGGTACTGATGAGAACATCGTGCTAACGCCACCTATCCGCTTTACTCTAGAGCAGGCTCTAGACTTCATTGAAGATGATGAGTTGGTTGAAGTAACACCTGAGAACATCCGTATTCGTAAGAAGTTCTTGAAAGAGCATGAGCGTAAACGCGCTAAGCGTTAATTAATTTGCAATAAATGCAAAACATAAAACGGTGCCAATGCAAATTGAGCACCGTTTTTTTATATTCAAACGAAATAAACGGAGTAAACTAAAGTCCAAGAAATCTTGAAGTGACAAACTAGGAACCACCTAATGACCAACAGCATTTTTTACCGGGTCAGCCCTATTCTTTTTTCAATTATTGGTATGGCGCTTAGCCACAACCTATTCTTTATCATCCTCCCTTTAAGAATGCAGTCGGCGGGCATTGAGTCTTCACAAGTCGGTATTGCTATGGGTATGTTTGCCGCCGGCTCTATCCTGGCAGGGATGTTTGGCGCCAAAGTCGTCAACCGCGTCGGTCATATCCGCGCCTTTGCAACAATGGCTGCAACACTGTCGATCGTCTCAATACTGCACACACTTCTTGAATCGTTCATCATCACTTCCCTGTTAAGGGTCGTTGCAGGCTTCTGCTTCATCACCAGTTTTATTACTCTGGAGAGCTGGCTTAATGTCACCAGTGATAGCAGCAACCGCGGTAAACTGTTCAGTGTCTACCAGATATTCTTTGCTGTCGGATTCGGTTCAGCACCTTTTGTGATGAACATTTTCGAAGAGAGTGATTTTAGACTGTTCGGTATTATCAGCGCCGTATTAGCGATCGCTCTGATTATTATGTCGATGTCACGCATGCCAGCACCCGAGCTACCTGGCCGAAGCCGCCCAATGTCATTTGGGCAACTATGGAAGGTCTCTCCATCAGGTACTCTATCTTGCCTGGTGGCGGGTTCTATTGGCTCCGCAAGCGTATCACTGATCGCTCTATACGCTTACGATCGAGGCTTTAGCGGCACACTACTATCAATCATTTTAGGCTCCTATTTGCTTGGGGGCCTCATGACACAATACCCAACTGGCTGGTTTGCGGATCGTTTCGATAAACGTACGGTGGGCGCTGTATTAATGATGATTGGTGTCGGTGCAAATGCCGTCATCATTATCGATTTTTACAGCGCTCTACCCACCTGGTTCGTCACCTTCTTCTTCCTACTGTCAGGGGGCGCTGGGGCCGCTATTTTCCCGCTAGCTGTGACACAGGTGTTCGACCACATCGACAGTAAAGAGGCGATGCCTGCAACCAGTATGATGCAAATTCTATTAGGCGTCGGTGGTGTCGTCGGCCCTATCGTGGCGGGCGCTATGATGGAGTGGTTTAGCTCTGTTTGGCTCTACTTCTACGTCATTTCACTGCATCTACTGCTGATGCTCTTCTTATTAGTGCGTAAGCTCTTCTTGCGAACCGAACGTCTAGAACCCGCTCAGCCCTACCAGTTCACAACCAACCCTGCATCCGTGCCTCCTCTTGAGGAGTACGTGGCTGCAGAGATTGCAGAGCCGGCGCTTAAACTGTTGATTGAGGCACTCAAACAGAACCCGAAAGATCCTCAGCACCTAATAAAAACTGCACTGGAATCTGCTCACCTAAAAGCAGAAGAGGTAGCATTACAGATGGTATTAAAGCTGCCCAAACGAGCGGGTGAGTTAACCGAACACTTAGTCACAATCTATCCAGAGAATCGACTAAAGGTAGCTAAGTCATTGACCGACTTCTTTGATCTGCATAAAACCCGTATCAATTACGCCATTGTGGGAGGGCTTAAAACGGATGCGAGCCCACAGGAGATATTTGAGATCGATCGATTAATTGAGCTGCGTAAGAAACGCCTAGAAGATGCGGGGTTACCAGTAGAATGAGAACACTCTACCCAGAAATAAGTGCCTACCACAGCGAGCAACTGGATGTAGGCAAAGGGCACAGCCTCTTTTTAGAGCTTTCAGGCAACCCCAATGGCGAGCCTATTCTGTTCGTCCACGGCGGGCCAGGCGGTGGTTGTTCGCCCGAACATCGACGCTTTTTTAACCCAGAACATTACAAAATCATTCTATTTGATCAACGCGGCTGTGGGCGCTCGACGCCGCATGGCAGTTTAGAAAACAACACAACGGAACACTTAATCGCTGATATTGAAAAGATTCGTACCCATCTCGGCCTAGATAAGTGGGCACTATTTGGCGGTAGTTGGGGTTCTACGTTAAGCCTTGCCTACGCACAATCTCACCCAGAGCGAGTCAATGCACTGTTTCTAAGAGGTATATTCCTCTGTCGACCTAGAGATATTCAGTGGTTTTACCAAGAGGGAGCAAGCTATGTATTCCCTGACCATTGGGAATCATTTATAGCACCGATACCGGCCGATCAGAGAAACGACATGGTCAGCAGCTACTATAAAGTTCTGACCAGTGATAATGAACTAGAGCGTATGGCAGCAGCAAAGGCTTGGTCTATTTGGGAGGGACGCTGCTCCACATTAGATCCTAACCCTAGTTTGGTTGACCACTTTGGTGATCCTCATGTCGCATTAGCCATGGCGCGTATCGAAGCACACTATTTTGCCAACAACTCTTTTATGTCTGAAAACCAACTGCTCAATCACTGTGATCGCATCAAAAAGATACCGACCTGGATTGTTCATGGCCGATATGACATGGTTTGCCCTATTGAGCAGGCACACCTATTGGCTAAAGAACTGCCTCAAGCAAACTTTGATATCGTTCGTGATGCCGGACACTCAGCCTTTGAGCCGGGCATTACAGACCGTTTAATCCATGCCACCGATCATTATCTGGAGTTAACCAGCTAATGAAAGGACTTATTCAACGAGTCAGCAGTGCTAGCGTTGTAGTAGACGGCAACTGCGTCGGTGAAATAGATCAGGGGATACTTCTTTTACTCGGTGTAGAGAAAGAGGATGACCGATCAAAAGCCGATAAACTACTCGACAAGGTGATCAACTACCGCATCTTTAGCGATGAATCGGACAAGATGAACCTTAGCCTTAAAAATATTGAAGGCGAGTTACTGGTGGTCTCTCAATTTACGCTGGTAGCCGAAACCTCCAAGGGCAAACGACCGGGTTTTTCAAAAGGGGCATCTCCAGCACTGGGTGAAGAGCTCTACAACTACTTTGTAGAAGCGGCTAACAAAACGGGGCTTAAAGTTGCGACCGGGAAGTTTGGTGCCGATATGAAAGTATCACTAACCAATGATGGGCCGGTTACGTTTTGGTTGGAGAGTTAGGAGCCGTTGGAGCGGTCTTGCGAAGGCCGCGATGGATTGGAGCGTAATTGGACAGCAGATGACAGGCTAAAGCCAGTCACTGATGTTCTTAACTCGCTACGGAGCTACGGTGACTGGCCTTCAGCCTGTCATCCGCTATAAACGTTGGCAGAGGGTCTCTTACGAAGTCCGACTGTAGGAGCGAACTGCCGCGTAGCGGCAGACTGCGATCACCGCGAAGCGGTGTATCAATGATTATGGACTGGTGCCGGATTTATCTAACGGAGTGCCGGTGACTGGCCTTCAGCCTGTCATCCGCTATAGATGTTCGCAGAGGGTCTCTTACGAAGTTCGCAATGACCTACAATAGGTTACGAACGCTGTTCGTAATCGCTGCGCGACGCCGTTGGCGCCTAATCCCCGCACCTTCGGTGCATGGGCTTTCACATGGCCTGCGGCGAGGTAGTGACAGGCGGCACCGCCGCCTGATAAATAAAAAACCCCAGGACCTTTCGGTACTGGGGTTCTTTGTTTATTAGGTGCCTGGCAATGACCTACTCTCACATGGGGAAACCCCACACTACCATCGGCGATGACGCGTTTCACGACTGAGTTCGGTAA
>NZ_WBYS01000011.1:0-8192 GCF_013283295.1 Marinobacterium sp. xm-m-312
CCCATTATGGGCAAGGATAGAGAATGACCAAAACAGTAAGTACTCTCGTGCACTAGATGATGCAAACAGAAAGCTATTTGCAAGTTTAAAGCCCTCTCTCTCCTTAAATCCTAAATACACCCGAGCATCAACTAAGTTGTACTTGGTTGCGTTAAAACACCTTCTTCACTCGTTTGCTCACGTAGCTTCTTTTCCCGGTAAATATGATTATGTTTCTCTACCCTTAAATCCAAATGGATATCACACCGAGAGCAATTATGGGCATCTATCATATTCTGCTATTAGTTTGTTGCTTGAAGTCATGGGTAAAGCGCATGGTTTCATACTGGTAAACAAAGGCACTTACAACAGAGAGACGGGAGAAGGGCAGTGGACACGGATTGGGCTGAATCCAACCTTTAAAGATTGGCTCGTTAAACAGCGCTTAGTGTTTCCTAACCATCCATACGGATACACAGCTCGCCCAACAAGTAATCCGAAGCCTAGTCTCGTAGTCATCTCTTCCCTAGATGACGATGATCAGCGTGTCTACACAGCTATTGAACGAGAGTTTGCTCCTCGTGAACAATTCTTGGTTGAAGCTAACAAACGCCTCAAACGATTGAAGATAGATATTGCCTATCCAGACTACGCCACATACCTAGCTTCTTGGAACTTTAAAGATGGCTCTAGCAAGTTAACGGGCATGATTGGTAATCAGCTATTCCGTAGCTTCTCCGAGCAAGATGGGAGTGGTGGGCGTCTCTGGGGTCACTGGGTACAGCGCTGTCCTAAGGTCATACGACCGCACCTGACTTTCGATCGTCAGCCTGTCTATGAGGGTGATTATGCGTCAATGCAGATGACCCTGATGTACGCCCTAAAAGGTATAGAAAAGCCGTCAGGCGACCTGTACGACATAAGTGATGACATCCGCAGGTACTGGATGAAAACTATACTCACCAAGACAATCGGTAGCTCCTCTCGTACGCAGGCAATAGGAGCCATTAGGAAGGAGATGAAGGTTGGCTCGCCTGATCTGATGAGTGAAGCTGAAGACCTGTACGAAATGTTCTGGAACTATCACGCTGTCGTACGTGACCTTCTTTTTAATGGCGGGGCGTGGAAGAGGCTTCAGCTCATAGAAAGTGAGATCGCCCTTGAGGTCATAGCCATGCTTTTGGAGCGTGGCATAGTGACTATTCCTCTACACGACAGCTTTATAGTCAAAGAGAAGTTTGCGGATGATCTGGACGAGATCATGCCGTTAGCATACAAAAAGGTTACATCAGAATTGCAATAAAGCTTTAAGTCTCTGCAGGGATAATAATTGTTCGCAGTTGGTGCTAATCTAACCATATGATTTTATTTACGTTGTAGGTATCTATAGTGTCAGAAGCACAAAAGAAACAACTAGAAGCTCAGCTCTGGAACATCGCAGACACTCTGCGTGGCAAGATGGATGCTGATGAGTTCCGTGATTACATACTTGGCTTTATCTTCTACAAGTACCTCTCTGAGAAGATGGAAGACTACGCCAACGAGATTCTGGCTGAGGATGGCGTTAGCTACTTCGACATCATCGGCACGGCTGACGAAGACGACTATATAGAAGCGATCCAAGAAGAGGCGATTGAGAAGCTTGGTTACTTCCTTCGCCCTGAAGAGCTGTTCTCTGAGGTAGCAAAGCGTGGGGCTACCACCTTTATCCTTGAAGACCTCACCAGCATCCTCCGAAGCATCGAACAGACAACAATGGGTACTGAGTCAGAAGATGACTTCGTACACCTGTTTGAAGACCTAGACCTGACATCCACCAAGCTGGGCAAGACAGTAGACGCTCGTAACAAGCTCATCGTGCAGGTGCTTACCCACCTCAATAACATCAACTTTGAGCTGAAGAACCACGATAGAGACGTGCTAGGTGATGCCTACGAGTACCTGATTGGTCAGTTTGCCGCTGGTGCTGGTAAGAAGGCGGGTGAGTTCTACACCCCACAACAGGTCTCCAAGATACTGGCCAAGCTGGTAACGGTCGGTAAGTCCAAGCTTAAGTCTGTCTATGACCCTACCTGTGGTTCTGGTTCGTTACTGTTGCGTGTGGCTAAAGAGGTGAACGAAGTCTCTAACTTCTATGGTCAGGAGCTTAACCGCACTACCTATAACCTCGCTCGCATGAACATGATCATGCACGATGTGCACTACCGTAAGTTCGACCTAAAACAGGACGATACGCTTGAGCATCCTCAGCATATGGATCAGCGTTTTGAAGCAATCGTAGCTAACCCGCCCTTCAGTGCGAAGTGGTCAGCGAATGACCTGTTCCTGAGCGATGACCGTTTCAGCCAGTACGGTAAGCTCGCACCGTCCTCTAAGGCGGACTTTGCCTTCCTACAGCACATGATCCACCACCTAGACGAAAACGGCTCTATGGCCATCGTACTGCCTCATGGCGTACTGTTCCGTGGTGCGGCTGAAGGTCATATTCGTAAGTACCTGATCGAAGATCGCAACTACCTAGACGCTGTTATCGGTCTGCCTGCTAACTTATTCTTTGGTGTCGGAATACCTGTCTGCGTCCTTGTGTTTAAAAAGTGCAGAGAGGATTCCGATAAGGTTCTGTTCATTGATGCATCGAACGATTTCGTTAAGGCAGGCAACAAGAATGCTCTGACCGATGAGCACGTAACAAAGGTTGTAGATACTTACACAAACCGTGAAGCGATAGAGAAATACTCGCACCTCGCTTCAATGGCCGAGATCAAAGAGAACGACTACAACCTCAACATCCCTCGCTATGTAGATACCTTTGAAGAGGAAGAACCTGTGGACCTTGCGGCAGTCAGTGCCGAGCTACAAACACTTGAGGCTGAAATGACCACCACCGATGCAACGATAGCCAAGTTCTGCGAAGAGCTGGGTATCGCTAAGCCCTTTTGATGGAGGTGGTGATGAGTAATGTGCCGAAGTTGAGGTTTGGGGAGTTTGACGGAGAATGGTCACTTCACTCAATTGGTGACTTATCAGACTGTATTGTGCCGGGGCGGAATAAGCCCAAATCTTTTGATGGCTCAATACCGTGGATTACGACACCAGACATATCTTCTAAGTACATACTGGGATCAGAGACAGAACTCAGGATAACAACCGATGAAGCACAAAGGACCGGTAATAGGGTTGTTCCTGTGGATTCGATTATTATGTCTTGTGTCGGTGAATTAGGGGTAACGGCTATTAACAAAACCCCTATTGTTATAAATCAGCAGTTGCATGCATTTTTGCCACAAGACAACCAGTCGGTAGAGTTTTTAGCCTATCAGATAGGTCGGCAAACAAAATATATGGAAATTGTTGCAACTAAAACGTCTGTACCATACATGAATAAGCAATCATGTAACTCGATTCCGATTACTTTACCCACGCCATCGGAACAACAAAAAATAGCCGCCTTTCTCACCGCTGTCGACACCAAGATAGAACAGCTCACCCAAAAAGAGGCACTGCTCAAGCAATACAAAAAAGGCGTGATGCAGAAGCTGTTCTCACAAGAGATACGCTTCAAAGCTGATGATGGGAATGAGTTTCCGGAGTGGAGTAACGCAAAATTGAGCCAAGTGGCTGACGTTGTTGGGGGAGGTACTCCTGATACTTCAATCTCAGATTACTGGGATGGTGAGATAGATTGGTTCACACCAACCGAGATTAAAACCAAGTATCTAGGACATAGCGCTCGAAAGATTTCTGAGAAGGGTCTGGCTAAGTCCTCTGCAAAACTGCTTCCTGTCGGAACCCTATTACTCTCAACCCGAGCTACTGTTGGAGATGTTGGGATTTCAACAGCTCCATGCACAACGAATCAGGGTTTTCAGTCCCTCGTGGTCAACGATCAAAATGATCACGAATTCGTTTATTACTGGATATGCTTTAACAAGAGAGAGCTAGTAAGGCGTGCATCTGGTTCTACATTTCTAGAGATCGGAAAAAAAGAGCTTTCGCAAATCATTATCCAGAGCCCATCGCTTGAGGAACAGAGCAAAATTGCAAGTTTTTTGCAGTCACTTGATTCAAAGTTAATGCATCTGGCAGATCAACTGACCTCAGCCAAAACCTTCAAAAAAGGTCTGCTCCAGCAGATGTTCGTGTAGGAGTAAACATGAGTAAACAGAGCGAAGCAGTTCTAGAAGATAACCTTGTTAAACAACTCATCAAGCAAGGCTATGACGCTGTATCTATTCCTGATGAAGATGCCCTGCTTGCTAACTTCCGCTCTCAGCTAGAAAAGCACAACAAGGTTACGTTAAGTGATACAGAGTTTAGCCGTGTGCTCAACCACCTGAACAAAGGCAATGTCTTTGAGAAGGCGAAGATACTTCGAGACAAGTTCGCACTGCTCAAAGACGATGGCGATACGCAGTACATAGAGTTTCTAGATAGCGAGCATTGGTGCCAGAACCGCTTCCAAGTTACACAGCAGGTCACTATCGATGGGAAGTACAAGAACCGCTATGACGTTACCCTGCTCATTAACGGCCTTCCACTCGTCCAGATAGAGCTTAAAAGACGTGGCATAGAGCTTAAAGAAGCTTTCAACCAGATTAACCGCTACCAGCGTCACTCGTTCGGTTCCAATAGCGCTCTGTTCAACTACGTACAGATATTCATCATCTCTAATGGGGTGAATACCAAGTATTACTCCAACAACCGCAAGCAGTCATTCAAGCAGACCTTCTTCTGGGCGGATAAAGAGAACAAGAACATCACCAACCTTGATCAGTTCGCAGAGACGTTTTTAGAGAAGTGTCATATCTCTAAGATGATCTGTAAGTACATTGTGTTGGCTGAAGTACCCAAGATTCTGATGGTGCTTCGCCCATACCAATACTATGCGGTAGAGGCGATTGTTGATCGGATCAAGAATAGCAATAAAAACGGCTATATTTGGCATACGACTGGATCAGGTAAGACGCTGACCTCATTTAAAGCGGCACAGATACTCACCAAGCTCCCTGAAGTGGAGAAAGTGGTATTTGTTGTTGACCGTAAGGACTTGGATTACCAGACCACGAAAGAGTTCAACAGCTTCAGTGACGGCTCTGTAGACGGTACGGACAATACTCGTGTGCTGGTTAATCAGTTCTTAGGTAAGCACACAGACAATAGGGGTGTGGCGAAAGACAGTAACCTCATCATCACCACCATCCAGAAGCTCAACACCGCTATCAATAAGCCACATTACCTCTCGCAGATGGAGTCAGTGAAAGATTGCAAAGTGGTGTTTATCTTTGACGAGTGCCACCGTAGCCAGTTTGGTGAGACGCACAAGAACATCACAGGCTTTTTCACTAACGCTCAGCTAATCGGCTTCACAGGTACGCCTATTTTCCCAATTAGTGCAGTAGCCAATAAATATGGTAAGCGCACAACAGCGGAGTTATTTGGAAATATCTTGCATCGGTACGTTATTACGGATGCAATAAATGACGACAACGTACTGCCGTTCTCTGTGGAGTACATAGGGCGATACAGAGAGAAGGAAGGCTCAGCTACTGAAGTAGATATTGAAGTTGAGAACATAGACATCAAGGAGCTATTGGAGAGCGATGAGCGCATAGACAAGATCACTGACTACATCATCGCCAACCATGACCGTAAGACCCACTCTCGTGAGTTCTCCGCCATGATGTGCGTAAGCAGTGTAGATGTACTCTGCAAATACTACGAAGCGTTCAAACGTAAAGGACATAAGCTCAAGATAGCGACCATCTTCAGCTACAACGCTAACGAAGAGGATAAGGATGCTAACGGCATCTACGAGATCGGTGAAGCGAGCGTAGAGTACCTTGTGAATGCACCAGTTAATGAGCACAGCCGTGACAAGTTAGAGAGCTACATAGAAGACTACAACCAGCTCTTCGGCTCTCGCTTCACCACCAGAGACTCACAGAGCTTCTACAACTACTACAACGACATCTCCAAGCGAGTTAAGAATAGAGACATTGACCTACTACTGGTCGTGAATATGTTCCTGACGGGCTTCGATAGCCCCACGCTGAATACATTGTACGTAGATAAGAACCTCAAGTACCACGGCCTCCTACAGGCATTCAGCCGTACCAACCGCATACTCAACGAGATGAAGAGTCAGGGTAACATCGTCTGCTTCCGTAACCTGAAGAAGAACACAGATGATGCCATTGCTTTGTTCTCTAACAAGGACGCTAAAGACATCATCCTGATGCAACCATACGAGCATTACGTTGAGCGGTTTAATACTGATGTAGAGGCATTGCTGGCCGTTGCTCCAACTGTTGATAGCGTTAATGACTTACCTGATGAGGACGCTAAGCTCGCCTTCGTACAGGCTTTCAGGGCGCTCATGCGTACTAAGAACATTTTAGATGGCTTCAGTGACTTCAAATGGGCCGACCTAGACCTTACAGAGCAGACCTACGAAGACTACAAGTCCAAGTACCTTGATCTTTACGAGCAGTTCAAAGGCAAGGGTGATGGCGAGAAGACCTCTATTCTAGATGACGTGGACTTTGAACTGGAGCTGATCCACAAAGACGAGATCAATGTTGCGTACATCCTTGCTTTACTGGCTAAGTACCTTGAAGCCAATGAAGAAGAACAGCCTAAACAGCGTGAGCACATCCTCAAGCTACTGGATACCACACCAAACCTACGTAGCAAGCGAGAGCTGATAGAAGCCTTCATCATGCACGAGATGGATGGCATTGATCCTAATGAGGTTGAAGAAGAATTCGAGAAGTTCGTAGCTGTAGAGCGTGAGAAGAGCTTTAAACAGCTCGTAGAGGACGAGAACCTGCTGGAGATAGAGCTGGGTGAGCTTATAGATACCTACCTATACGATGGACGAACACCTCTTAAAGATGATGTAGCACGAACAATGCGAAACAAGCCAAAGCTATTAGAGCGTAGAACAGTTGTGCCTAAACTGCTTGGACAGATAACTGGGTACGTCGAGAAGTATTACCACTTTTAACTAAAAACATGAGTTATTAATGATTATTAAGTCAGCCATATTTCTGTTGATAGTAACTTTATCAACTATCCCATTAAACTTCTTGATACTTAGAATCGCACATGAATTTAAAATGCAGACGATGTTGCTAAAGACTTTGTCACCATTGTTAGCTCTTTTAGTTGCCTGTGTTACTGCTTTGCTGGCGATTAGAATGTTCATCAATCAAGAGAAGTAAGGGGCAAGTTTTGAAATTCCTTGAATTGGTATTAAAGCACATAAATGGACGCTTTAACTTGAAGATTTCGTTTCTGCTTAACTTTATTTTTATCGGTAGTGTCATACTCAGTTTAGCGGCATTTGCTACCCCTGCGTTCAATGAACCTCTACTTGTAAAAATCATCAGCTGGTTAGTTTCTATAGTTTTGGCATTATTTTGGGGAGGGTTAGCTCTAGGAAGCACTAGAGCTGGACTGAGGGTGTACACAGATACCAAGTCATCTTATGGATATAGATTTTGGGGAGGTGTGGTAACACTTCTGACTTTATTCCTTGTAGCCTTAATCATTGTAGATTTTGTAAGCCTATAAAGATGCAATCCTCAGCTCATCAAATGAAAAAACATACCAATCCTATTACCTCAATCTCTCTCTGAGTATGTCTTGCATCAAGTCCTTGTCTAGATTGTGATGCTGACCCTCAAGCAAATACACATTACTCTCACCAATTATTTCAGTATACGTAGCCAGCAAAGGTGGATCGTATAGCTCATCCTCCGTTCCAACAAATATTGCCGTACGCTCAGGCAGGTTAATCCGTCTCTCTTTAATTGCATTGCTAACTCGAACCGTAGCTGGAGGGCGTGAGTAGTACATACGGTCTTTAGCCATAGCTTTACCCAGCACCGGTGACAGAAGCACTACCTGCTCTAATTCATGCTCGAAGTCGATAAGTGAGAGAATGGTAAGGTAGGCTCCATAAGAGTTAGCTATCAGTGTGCCGGTACCATGATTGGTTATAGCTCTTCTTATCTCAACTATCTGTTCATCAACACATTGTCTAAGGAATGGAACACTGACAGATACACCTGAATAGTTTGGTACCAGTGTGCTGATATATCCACCCAGCCCCTTGGTATGGTCACCACCTCTGCCCGTAATGTATAGCACTTTATCTGTCATTAAGTGGCTCCGCTTTCTTGTTAGAATGCATGTCAGTCCGCAACGAA
>NZ_WBYS01000012.1:0-3255 GCF_013283295.1 Marinobacterium sp. xm-m-312
AAAAAACCCCAGGACCTTTCGGTACTGGGGTTCTTTGTTTATTAGGTGCCTGGCAATGACCTACTCTCACATGGGGAAACCCCACACTACCATCGGCGATGACGCGTTTCACGACTGAGTTCGGTAAGGGATCAGGTGGTTCCACGTCTCTATTGTCACCAGGCAAAACTGGTTAACGCATTGGATACTGTAAGATGCGTCTTGGTTGTCTATACAAGCTACAACCGTTAAATCAATCATTAAACCACTCAGCTGTTCATCTGAAGCTTTCGCTCTCAGACAGCTTTGGCGTTATATGGTCAAGCCTCACGAGCAATTAGTACTGGTTAGCTCAACGCCTCACAACGCTTACACACCCAGCCTATCAACGTCCTAGTCTTGAACGGCTCTTTAGGGACCTTAAAGGTCCAGTGAGATCTCATCTTGAAGGGGGCTTCCCGCTTAGATGCTTTCAGCGGTTATCCCGTCCGAACATAGCTACCCGGCAATGCCACTGGCGTGACAACCGGAACACCAGAGGTTCGTTCACTCCGGTCCTCTCGTACTAGGAGCAACTCTTCTCAAATCTCAAACGCCCACGGCAGATAGGGACCGAACTGTCTCACGACGTTCTAAACCCAGCTCGCGTACCACTTTAAATGGCGAACAGCCATACCCTTGGGACCGGCTTCAGCCCCAGGATGTGATGAGCCGACATCGAGGTGCCAAACACCGCCGTCGATGTGAACTCTTGGGCGGTATCAGCCTGTTATCCCCGGAGTACCTTTTATCCGTTGAGCGATGGCCCTTCCATACAGAACCACCGGATCACTAGAACCTACTTTCGTACCTGCTCCACGTGTCTGTGTCGCAGTCAAGCACCCTTTTACTCTTGCGCTCATTGCATGATTTCCGACCATGCTGAGGGTACCTTCGTGCTCCTCCGTTACTCTTTGGGAGGAGACCGCCCCAGTCAAACTACCCACCACACACTGTCCTCGATCCCGATAAGGGACCGGAGTTAGGACTTCAACGTTACCAGGCTGGTATTTCAAGATCGGCTCCACTCGAACTGGCGTCCAAGTTTCAAAGCCTCCCAGCTATCCTACACAAGTAAGGTCAAAGTCCAGTGTGAAGCTATAGTAAAGGTTCACGGGGTCTTTCCGTCTAGCCGCGGGTACGCTGCATCTTCACAGCGAGTTCAATTTCACTGAGTCTCGGGTGGAGACAGTGTGGCCATCGTTACGCCATTCGTGCAGGTCGGAACTTACCCGACAAGGAATTTCGCTACCTTAGGACCGTTATAGTTACGGCCGCCGTTTACTTGGGCTTCGATCAAGAGCTTCGCCGGAGCTAACCCCATCAATTAACCTTCAAGCACCGGGCAGGCGTCACACCCTATACGTCCACTTTCGTGTTTGCAGAGTGCTGTGTTTTTAATAAACAGTCGCAGCCACCTGGTATCTTCGACCGGCCTCAGCTTAGGGAGCAAGTCCCATCACCAAAACCGGCGCACCTTCTCCCGAAGTTACGGTGCCATTTTGCCTAGTTCCTTCACCCGAGTTCTCTCAAGCGCCTTGGTATTCTCAACCTGACCACCTGTGTCGGTTTGGGGTACGATCCCACATAACCTGAAGCTTAGAGGATTTTCCTGGAAGCCGGGCATCAACTACTTCACTCCATATAGGAGCTCGTCATCAGATCTCAGTCATATAGGAACCCGGATTTGCCTAAGTTCCAAACCTACATCCTTAAACGCGGACAACCAACGCCGCGCTAGCCTAGCCTTCTCCGTCCCCCCGTCGCAGTTATGCGAGGTGCAGGAATATTAACCTGCTTCCCATCGATTACGCTTTTCAGCCTCATCTTAGGGGTCGACTCACCCTACCCCGATTAACGTTGGATAGGAACCCTTGGTCTTCCGGCGAGGGAGTTTTTCACTCCCTTTATCGTTACTTATGTCAACATTCGCACTTCTGATACCTCCACGGTGCCTTACAGCTTCCGCTTCAACAGCTTACAGAACGCTCCTCTACCATGCGTATAAACGCATCCGCAGCTTCGGTCTCTAGTTTGAGCCCCGTTATATCTTCCGCGCAGGCCGACTCGACTAGTGAGCTATTACGCTTTCTTTAAAGGATGGCTGCTTCTAAGCCAACCTCCTAGCTGTCTGAGCCTTCCCACATCGTTTCCCACTTAACTAGAAGTTTGGGACCTTAGCTGGCGGTCTGGGTTGTTTCCCTTTTCACGACGGACGTTAGCACCCGCCGTGTGTCTCCCATGATTGCACTCTTGGGTATTCGGAGTTTGCATCGGGTTGGTAAGTCGGGATGACCCCCTAGCCGAAACAGTGCTCTACCCCCCAAGGTGAGACATGAGGCGCTACCTAAATAGCTTTCGAGGAGAACCAGCTATCTCCGAGCTTGATTAGCCTTTCACTCCGATCCACAGGTCATCCGCTAACTTTTCAACGGTAGTCGGTTCGGTCCTCCAGTTGATGTTACTCAACCTTCAACCTGCCCATGGATAGATCGCCCGGTTTCGGGTCTACTCCCAGCAACTATGCGCCCTATTAAGACTCGGTTTCCCTACGCCTCCCCTAAACGGTTAAGCTTGCTACTGAAAGTAAGTCGTTGACCCATTATACAAAAGGTACGCAGTCACCGAACTAAGTCGGCTCCCACTGCTTGTACGTACACGGTTTCAGGGTCTATTTCACTCCCCTCACAGGGGTTCTTTTCGCCTTTCCCTCACGGTACTGGTTCACTATCGGTCAGTCAGGAGTATTTAGCCTTGGAGGATGGTCCCCCCATGTTCAGACAGGATAACACGTGTCCCGTCCTACTCGATTTCACTGAAAAAGGGTTTTCGAATACGGGGCTATCACCCACTATGGCCAAGCTTTCCAGCTTGTTCTTCTAACCCAAATCCAGCTTAAGGGCTGGTCCCCGTTCGCTCGCCGCTACTAAGGGAATCTCGGTTGATTTCTTTTCCTTCGGGTACTTAGATGTTTCAGTTCCCCGAGTTCGCCTCTCTAAACCTATATATTCAGTAAAGAGATACCACTTACGTGGTGGGTTTCCCCATTCGGAAATGTACGGATCAAAGCTTGTTTACCAGCTCCCCGTACCTTATCGCAGGTTACAACGTCCTTCATCGCCTCTGACTGCCAAGGCATCCACCGTGCACGCTTATTCACTTGACCATATAACCCAAAGGTGTCTGATCAACTGAATGGTTCTCGTAACGATCGATTTCGCCGGTTGGCGCTTGTAT
>NZ_WBYS01000014.1:0-1556 GCF_013283295.1 Marinobacterium sp. xm-m-312
GATCTTGTCTGTCCAAGTTCTGACTTTCACTGCTTACTCTGCGATAACCGATCTTCATCTCTAACATCCCTCAAAGTGTAACATTTGAATCTAGAGATGACAGGAAGCCAAATAACCACAAGCAAAACCGCCTGTTTTCTTCAAAGAAGTGTAACACTGTCCGCTGTAACAGTGTGCTACACTCAAATGTGACTCAGTATTTGCCAGGAAATTCGCCTCTCGCAGCGTTGTTCGCAAGATTACGAGCCTTCTTCAGATACCGCATGAACTGCCGCTGTTCGTTACTGTCCGTAATGTCGTCACCAGCCAGTATCGCCTCAGCGTATGTGCGAACTGCAAACGGAAACATCGGACGAGTGAGCTTGTAGTTCTTCGCTCGTATCATGTCGTCTCGCTGCTTTGCCCACTCGTAGAACTGAACAGCCGTCTGCTTCACACGACCCCGCTTGTCATAGTCAGCATTGTCCAACCAGATACGATACAGACGAAGCATGAAGTTCGCTCTGTCCATGTATTTGAGAAACGCCTTCTCATAGCCCTCTGACAGCTTGAACTTGCCTTGAGCTACTGTGTTCAGCTTTGTGCCTGCGCCATGCTGTTCCAGAAGCTGCTGAACATCTCGCAGCGTCTCTTTGATATCTTTGCTCAATGATAGCCGCACAACGATTGCTGTGTCGTCATTCTGAATGCCCTCACTCTCATCCAGAACACGAACAGCCGTATCAACAGCGAAGAGCGTCCGCCAAGTTGCACCTGCCCACCAGTCGCTGAACGACTTGTCCCAGAAGTTCCCCCAGTCAGCGTAGAACTCGTAGTCTACCTCAATGTCCTTATCCCGATGCGCCTGCTTCAAGAACTCAAACCACAAGCGATATGCCTCAACACTTCGTGCCGCCAGATAATACCTGCCATCGCCTGACCACTTCTCACTCATTGTCACCTCGTTTCTATGTAGAAATGAACAAGACCAGACAGCCCCGCTGCGCCTTCGTCTTGTCACAAGTAAATTACTCCTGAACAGCTTATATTATTATTGTCAGTGAGCGAAACGAATGAGCGTTTCAGACACTGACAAATCTTCCAATCTCAAATCAAAGAAAGAGAAAACTATGACCGCATATGAATTTGTTGAAGCACATCTATTTGGAAACCTTGACAGCGAGTGTATTCGCTATCTGCTTGTTGAAGCCGTTGAAGACGATGAAGAACTACAGCACCTCATTGACTACATAGATGCGCAAGAAGAAGCAGCATAAAGCTGCGTCTTCAAACACTGACAAATCTTCAAATCTCAAAACAAAGAAAGTGAGAACTATTATGAAAGCACCAGCTTTGAATATTGATGCCGCATTCAACAATCTGAACGATGTAATGGAAGCGATGACAACATCAGGTCAAAAAGACCTAAACATCTATGAAAAATCATCTGATATGTTGAAAATTACTAAATTTGGAATGCTCGTAGAGATGCGCAATAGCGATGGAAACGCATTTTCAGTGCTTGTAATGGACAGCGCAGATATCAATGTTTTTCGTAAGCGTATCGTTGCTTCTGC
>NZ_WBYS01000015.1:0-1416 GCF_013283295.1 Marinobacterium sp. xm-m-312
GGGTCTAATGGGATGGTCCGTCCCGCTTCTTAAACGGCATCACAATGTGCCAGGATATTAGTTACCACACTTTTATCCAAAGGAGACGGACCATGACGCAGACTATAACAAACGCAGAAGTACATACCCTAGCAATTGATTTGGCGAAAACGAGTTTTCATATCCATGCGGCAGATCGATCAGGGGTGAAGATACACTCAAAGCCGGTAAATCGATCGAAGCTTATTCAATACGTATCGAACTTACAGCCTTGCACAGTAGTTATGGAAGCTTGTGGTGGAGCAAATCATTTTGCTCGGAAGTTCACAGCTATGGGGCATACGGTAAAGCTAATCGCTCCCCAGTTTGTTAAGCCGTTTGTAAAATCGAACAAGAATGATGCGCTTGATGCCCAGGCAATATGTGAAGCATCGCAACGGCCGGATATGCGTTTTGTATCGCCTAAAGATACAGCACAACAAGATATTCAGAGTATTCATCGAGCGCGTAGCCTAGTTGTCGCTCATCGCACGGCTCTGTCGAATCAGATAAGAGGTCTACTTACTGAATACGGCGTTGTGCTTCCGCAAGGTATATCGATCTTGCGAAGAAGTTTGCCGTCCATTATCGATAGCGATAACAGAGAGCTTTCGATTTTATTTAGAGAACTACTTCAGAATCTCTACAGTGCACTGATCACGGTAGATCAACAGGTAGAGGACTTTAATCAAAAGATTGAGTTATTAGCCAGACAGGATGAACGATGTGTTCGTTTGCAAACCATACCCGGTATTGGGCCAATGGCTGCAACTGCATTAGTGGCGACCTTAGGTGACGGAAGTGCATTTAAAGATGGGCGAGAGGCTTCAGCGTATCTAGGGTTGGTCCCAAGGCAGAACTCAACCGGTGGCAGATCGACGCTATTAGGTATTAGTAAACGTGGTGATCAATATTTACGATCGTTGTTGATACATGGTGGTAGAGCGGTAGTCAGGACATCGCCCAAGCATAGCGATTACCGCAGTAACTGGATTACAGATCTTGCACGCCGCCGTAATGTGAACGTTGCATCTGTAGCGGTGGCTAATAAAAATGTTAGAACTGCTTGGAAAATATTGCAGGACGGCAATAACTACCTAGCGGCCTAAAACAGAAGTTAGGCTGAGCGCTAATGTACTCAGCCTAAAAAATTAACGTTAATCTTGAGTTGCTAAGAGAAAAGTAGATAGATGGCAAACAGGTAAGACCTATACTTCCAACAGCTTGGCAAGGTCTATGGCTCAACGAAGCCGCGAGTCTGATTAAGCAGGAAGTATGCAGAATCCATTGGGGCTAGAAGAAAGAGATCTTCATCAAAAGCCGGATATATGACTGCAGCTCACCTTAACCATTGGTACTTTTATCTTGCATAACGCGGGACGGACCATATATGACCTT
>NZ_WBYS01000016.1:0-1318 GCF_013283295.1 Marinobacterium sp. xm-m-312
GTAACAGATGTAACTTCGGCTGATAACGAGTTGAAACTAAAAATAGAAATGCTGGAGAAGCAGGTGGCGATGCTTGAAGACAGCTTGTCACATTCTAGGAAGTCTGAAGACGAACTTCGCAGTGTGGTCGCTTCTCAGACAAAACTTATTACACAACAGTCGGATGAGAAGCAGGGGAGGGGGCTGCTTTCAAGACTGTTCAAGCGGTAACTGGCTGTGGATAAGTTTAGTTCTGACGCTCTTTGTAGACTCGTGATTTGTTAGGGTAGACTCGTGATTTGTTAGGGTAGACTCGTGATTTGTTAGGGTAGACTCGTGATTTGTTAGGTTTAGGGGCGTAAGTATATGATAGTAAAAGAGATTTTCGTCTAGAAATAAGAAAATAAGAAAATAAGAAAAAGACTTCACATACTCACAACACTGCATTGCTATATCTTACACTGTTTGAGATAATGTTAGGTATGAGCAAGAAGAACAGCAAAACAACAGACGCTATAGAACGATATGCAAAGGTCGCAGATGCTATCGTAGAAGCAGGTGAAGTCAGTGACTGGAGGTTTTCTCACGGGTCATCACTTTCGCTGCGTGGCGCTAAGACTCTGCATCTTCTCATTCAAGCAGCAGGAGTTCGTATCACAGACGATGTTGAGCATCGGATAAGTTACGCTGAACTAAACAAGACATATCATCTAACATTGAAGGAGCTTGAAGCGGTCGTTGACGAACTTCACACGACTATCTTGAAACTCAAGCTGACTCGTGAGGATGGAAGGTCTTACACTAAGTCAGGTGTCATCATAGCTGATGCTGAACGAGATGCTGATACAACAGCAAAAGCAGAACTTCGGTATCGGTTTAGCGCAACTATGCGAAAAGCGATTTCTGACAGCTCACATTGGGCTGTGATATCTAGAAAAGCTGTTTTGGCATTCAACTCAAAGTTCTCACTTCGTCTCTACTCTCTGATTTCGCTGAGAGCAAACTTGCGAAAAACTAGTGAAGTTTTTCTTCTAGAAGACTTGAGAGAAATCATGGGGGTTGGTTCTACACATTACAAAGAATGGGCTAACTTTAGACAAAGGTGTTTAGATTCAGCGATAGCAGAACTCAATCAACTGGCTGGGTTCAATGTAGGCTATAGAGCTTTGAAAACAGGTCGTTCTGTAAAGGCAGTAGAACTGTTCTGGGGTATCAAAGGTCAAGCTGAGCGCATTGAAGCTCTGAAAGAGTTAGAGAGAAGCTCTGTCGGTCGTAAAGCTCGTAGAGAAGGCAGCGTTGAACTTATCTCACAAGCTGAACAGATTGAGCGTCATGAAAT
>NZ_WBYS01000017.1:0-1276 GCF_013283295.1 Marinobacterium sp. xm-m-312
GGGCACCTCGAAAAACCCGGCTTATACGTTGCCGAACGGGCTGAGCTAACCGCAAGACTCCAGTTTTAATCGATTACGTCTCGTTTTGGGGCCCTCTGGACCTGCAGCGGAGGTCTCTGTGTGCCCATGAGGCACACCGAACCACCACCAACGGCTCAAAACGCCTTAATCCCGGCCCGCTGGAAGTACACCAGCCGCTTCAGGTTATAGCAGGCAGCCATCATGGTCATCGCAAAGTTGGCCCTCGCTTGACCCACTGTGCGGATCAACTTGCCACCCATCTGATCGACGCTGGCGAACACATGCTCGACACGGGCACGGGTTTTGGCAATCCGCTTATTGCGTCGTTGCTGGCACTCCGATAACGGTTTCTGGCGGTGGCCTTTGCGCTGAATATGGTTGCGATAGCCGTGCTCTTTCAGCCAGGCTTCTCGCTCGGTCGAGGGGTAACCGCGATCGGCATAGACGTCCTGACTGGTGTTGTGCCGATCAAGAACAGCCTCGAAATGTTGGCTGTCATGCACTTTGGCAGTGTCACACTGAAAACGCCGGATCACCTTGTACTTGGCATCGACGTTGATTGACAGTTTGTAGCCAAAATGGCTCTTTCCGTGCTTCTTGGTCCAGCTGGCATCGGTATCCTTCTGCCGCCGTTTAGCGGGCTTCCAGTCCGCTGGCATGGCATTTTGATCCAGCAGCTCTTTGTCACTGCGTCGGTTATGCTGCTTGGGCGCTGGCACCAGAGTAGCATCAATGATCTGGCCACCACGGGCGATGAAGCCCTGCTTGAACAGTTGCGCCGATACACCATCGAACAGGGCCTGGGCACCGGCTTCACCGATGCGATTTTCAAAGTGCCAAATCGTGGTGCGATCCGGAATATTGATGGCTTGGGTCAGCCCGCAGAAGCGCTGATAGCTCATTCGGTCCAGCAGCTGGTACTCCATCTGTTCATCCGACAGGTTATAGAGGCGCTTGAGTACCAGGATGCGCACCATGGTTTCAGTCGGGTACGGTGGTCGCCCACCCTGAGTGCTTTCGACTCGAGGCGCGATGCAGTCAACTTCAGCGGCCAGTGCGGAGAAGTTGATGTGCTGCTCAATCTCAGCCAGAGGATCGCCGATCCGGTCGATCTTTTCACGGTGATGTTCGCTGGCAAAGAGGTCGTTTTTGATTGCGCTACGCTTCTTCATGGTACTGATCTATCGGGTGTTAGTGGTTGCTTGATGCTATCACAGGGCTACCGGTGCTGTGAGGGAGGTTTTTCGAGGTGCCC
>NZ_WBYS01000018.1:0-1264 GCF_013283295.1 Marinobacterium sp. xm-m-312
ATGGTGCCTCGAGGCTTCTATGTTGCCTTCCACGAGCACTTTAATAGCTAACAAGCGTACTGATTACGCCAGTCTACGGTACTTTAAGGTTCGATGTACAGGGCGGAAATGTACCGAAAAATGAGCCGAACTTCGGCTATTTACGGTTTCCTATCTCAGAGGGGCGCGCGAAGCTATGTAAGCGTAAGCCCGTTCACGTTACTCTAGCCGTATGAACTTAATACGCCCCCTATTCATCTTAATTACCGGCATAGCCTTATCAGGCTGTGGCGATCGTGAGCCTATTCAGGTTAACAAATGGCGTATTAATACGGGGCTTAACCTTACCCAGCCTATTAAGGTCTTACACATCTCAGATATCCATTATCAGGAAGATACAGGCCCAGCTGTAATGGCTGAATTAGCCCAGATAGCTGGTGCTACTCAACCTGATTTCGTAGCGCTGACTGGAGACTACACAGGCGAAGATTTAGCGACTACTGACCGTATTAGGCCTGTAATCATAGATGGCCTTGAGAGGCTCTCAGAGGGCCGTAGAACGTATGTAACGCTAGGTAACCACGAGACTTACACTGGCCCTAATCGTTGGATACGGAGCTTCTCTGATAGCCCTATACGCTTTATTGAGGGGCAGTCAGAGATAATCAATATACTAGGTGTAGATGTCTGCGTACGCGGCTTAGGTGATGCTTTCACGGACAACTATAGGCACATACCTTTTAGCGATGACTGTACGGGTATAAAGCTCACGTTAGTACACGACCCGTATGGGGCCGAAATCGATCCTGAGAGTGGTGTTTACCTTGCAGGACACCTGCATGCGGGGCAAATCAGCTTGCCTCTTGTTGGGCCTATATGGATGCCTACAAAAGCTTCTGAGGAATACTGGGTAGGCTATGGTTCTGACGGTAATAAACAGTGGATTACTAGCGCAGGTGTGGGCACTACCTTCATTGATGTACGGATAGGTACTACGGCTTCAGTGGAGTTGATTGAGCTGTATTAGGTAGCTATGGGGGGGCGAGTGCCATGGGGGGTATACGGGTTATCGTATATAGCTATGACCTGAGATTAGGGAATAGGTACTGTAAAGGCAGTTTTATATTTAGATAAACATTAAATAAAACAGTAGTTTATGTTACTATAGAGAACTAGTAATAATATAACCGCTTCTTCCTATGACTATAGAGCTACTGGGTACATCAGCTACCACTAGAGATAAAGCCTTCCCTCAGAGAGGTGGGGCTTATGATCGTATGTCCTT
>NZ_WBYS01000019.1:0-1222 GCF_013283295.1 Marinobacterium sp. xm-m-312
TGTGAAGATCGAGTCGATCCGTTACCTCGATAATGACACCGAAGCCTTTAAAGTGGGCGAAGTGCTCAGCTTTAGCGTGCGCATGACCGGTGTGGTTAATGTGGATACCTCTGAAGGTGTATCCACACTGGTACTGAGTAACGGTGGGTTTGCCCGTTACACCGGTGGTTCTGACACCAATACACTGACATTTAGCTACATTGTCGGTGCCAGCGATCGCAACACTGATGATCTGCGTGTTCTCGGTCTGGCCGAGAACGATGCCGTTTTTAACGGCAGCCTGGGCCAGGACGTAGATGTGCGTATCACCTCTGCGAACAACCTGAGCACCTTCAACGATGTGGCGATTAACGCCCAAAGTCCGTTTATTACCCGTATCGACAGTGCTAGCCAGGTGGTGAGCCTAGGCGAAAGCGTTGAGTTTATCGTTAACTTCTCTGAAGCGGTCGATCTGGAAGGCGATGCGCCTTCACTGTCACTGAGCAACGGTGCCACGGCTGAGTATGTCAGCGGTGCGCCGTCTAAACAGCTGCTGTTCCGCTACACCGCCCAAGAGGGTGATGCGAATGCTGCTGATTTGGACGTCGTTAGCTTTGATGCACCTAACAGCACACTGATCTCACTGTCAGGCACCGGCGAAGCGTCAGTGTCACTGTCACAGATCACTGCGGTTGCTGCCAAGTACGATATTAGTTTTGATGGTGAGCGCCCAGAGGGGACGATCACCTTTGATAGCGACGCCTTGATTGCCGGTGAGACCTCGGGTGTCACAGTGACCTTCGCTGAGTCTGTCACCAACCCTCGTGATGCCATCAGTGTCAGCAACGGTACGCTGTCACCGCTGGTGCCTGTGGAAGGTACAGCTATTCCCCGTACGGTGTGGAAGGGTGTGTTTACCCCGACCCTGAAGATCGAAGCCGATGAGACGACGCTGGTGCTGGATAACAGCCTGGTGACTGACAATGCCGGTAATACCGGTACGGGTCTGAGTGTCTCTAACCCGATCTCTATCGATACCCTGGGTCCTGTCGCAGAGCTTAGCTCTAGCGTGCTCTACAACGGTAACCGTCTGATCACCATCGATTTTGGTGAGCAAGTGACTGACTTTGATGTGAACGACATTGTCGTGACCAACGGCATCAAAGTGACCAGTGGCTTTACTGAAGTTCAAGCAGGGCAGGTCTACACTCTGGAAGTCGCGCCTACCGCGGCAGCACAGGAT